>JBGTEU010000501.1:0-4170 GCA_041747595.1 Bythopirellula sp. | reverse complement strand
TTTCCGCGCCCGTCGAGGGACTCCTTGTTTCCGCTGCGCTACAGTCCTCGCAAGCGATAGACCATGAAGGGCCAGAATTTCTGTGTTATGTCGTGCGCCGGCTATTGTCACGCTTTCGAGGCGCGAATAAGACTATCGACTGTTCTCGGAACCGCGGTTTTCTTGTCGTGCTTGCTGACGGTGGCCGCTTATGGCCAATACCAGCTTTCGATTCCCATGATCCACGCGCTTCCCAATGCGCCCACCACGTATCAAATGCGTGATTGGCGCACGGTGGCAACGGATTTTGACAACCTGGCCTTCGACACGGCCGCGACGGGACAGTACTTGCCGTTGGTCAAGATCGATCACTCACCCCAATCGCAGCAACTGCAAACATCTTTCGGACTCGCCGCCTACGTTGGCGAGACGCGCACGTTTGGTGAGACGGGCGAACCGGTTCACGAGGCAATTTCCTCTCTTGCCGCCGTTTTGGGAGGAACGCTCGTCGGTATCGACAAGTCAGCCGGCCCTCATAACTGGGTTTCGATGACTCGCGAATACTACGTCAATCGCAATAGCCAGTTCGTCGTCCTCAATAATCCGTTTGCCCAATCCGGCCAATCAGCCTGGTACGACATCTATCCGAACATGCTGTTTTACAGCATCGCCGATCGCTATCCGGATGAGGCTTACTTTGCACCGATTCAGAATCAAATCGATCAACGGTTCTACGACGCAGTCGGTGTGTTGACGGCCAACGGTGCCGCACCCAACTTCAATCATACGGCCTACAATTTCCGCACTCGCCAGCCGGTCGACAACGGCGTATGGCGTGAACCAGATATGGGCATGGGAATGGCATGGATGCAGCATGCCGCGTACAGGCGGAAGCAAGATTCTGATCCTGGCTTGGCGGCCCAACATCTGACGGCCGTCGATTGGGCGCTCAGTTACTATCAACAGACCTCCGCAAATCCCGACTACGAAATCATGGCCCCGTTCGGTGCCTATACGGCGGCTCGCATGAATGCCGAGCATGGAAGAAACTACGACATTCAGAAACTCGTCAATTGGGTCTTTGCCCGCAGCGTCGCTCGACCGACGAAGATCATGATTAGTGGTGAGCAGTGGGGAGGCCAAGACGTCGGCGGATTGATGGGATTCACGGTCCCCAATATCGGCGACGTCCGCGGATATGCGTTCTCGATGAACACCTTCGCGACCGCCATGCCCATGGTTCCCCTTACCCGTTACGAGGATCGCTACAGCCGAGAAATCGGAAAATGGATGTTGAACGCCGCTAACGCGGCCCGCCTGTTCTACGGAAATGCCCACTCGAATCAGAATCAGTCCTCCGAGTTCTGGACCGGTGATCCGCAGAGCGCAATTGCTTATGAAGGTCTCCGCCATCATTGGCTCGGTGGAAATTCCGACGGCGAAGAGCTGTATGCGGCAGGAGACCCCCTCACCTATGGCTGGGGTCCCGAAACCGATTTCGCTCTCTATGGTTCAGCGATGGCGGGTGTGTTTGGATCGATCATCAAGACGACGAACGTCGACAAGGTTCTCCAATTGGACCTGCTCGCCACCGACTTTTATCGCGGCCCCGCACACAACACGTATTTGTACTACAACCCCCATACGACAACGTCGTCCGTGGCGATTCCGCTGGGGAACGACCAACTCTATGATTTGTACGATGCTGCCGCGAACCGTTTTATTGCTCGTGGGGTCTCCGGCAATACATATTTCGACCTCGCCGCTGACGATGCCGTGATGCTTGTCCAGATTCCCTCCGGCGGCAAGCAAACGTTCGACGGCCGTCGTATGCTGGTGGATGGCGTGGTGGTGGACTACAACGCCGCTCTCTTGCCAGGCAATCTCGTGCGGAATGCTGACGTCGATGTCGCTTCGACCAGCAATCCCAATCGCCCCGGCTTCTGGCATGGTAGCACAAACGCCAAATGGTCGACCGCCGAGGCAGTAAGTCCCACGCATTCCCTGGAAGTGACTGACACCAGTTTAACCCGCTCCGAAGAGTGGCGCTCGTTTGCCAATGGGATCCCCGAGGGAACCGACCGCATCCTCAATCTCCGCTGGTTCTGGAAGGCCAATACCGACGATGATTTTATCGCCAGGTTGCGACTCTCGGGGGACCAGGTCTCGGGAGTTGATCTCACCAATCCTATCGCCAGCTATCAATTTTTGGTGAGCGGCACCTTCGAGGAATTTGAACTTTTCGAAATGGCCATACCAATTGCCGATGGAATTCGCTCGTTCGATTTGACGTTTATTTCAGGCGCGTCCCCCGGCGCGTTGGGGAGCTTGTTTATCGATGACATCTCGGCGTCGATATTGGCCTCGAGCGCCTTTAAAATGCTTGAGAGTGATTTCAACGGCGACGGTGACGTCAATGAATTGGATCTCGCCATTTGGCAACAAGGTTACGGAACCAACTTCGACGGCGCGGACTTTCTCGCTTGGCAACGCAATTATCAGGCAGCAAATGGCAATGTTTCGGCCCTCCGCGCGGCCATACCCGAGCCGGCCGCAATTGTTCTCGCTTTGTTGGCGTCGGCACCGTTTGCTTGGCGCACGCGGTCGATACCACACCAGCTTCGCGGCACACTAACTCAATGACTTTGCAGACTCTGGATTGACTCCAGACCTATGTGATTTGGGACAAACCGGAACATGAAATATGTTTTTTTCTTACTGCAACTTTTCTCGCTTCTTGCAGGATTGGCGTGGCCCGATGGCGTAGGTCAGCTTGGCGCAGCGGAAGCGCCGCCTTCCCCAATATCGCGCGCCTCTCAAATGCCAAATCTTCCTCAGCCCTTCGCGATGCGCGATTGGTCTCAGGTCACCCGCGACTACATCGACCTCGTGTTTTCCTTTGATTTGAAGGGTCAACATCTGCCACTCGTCAATTGGCTCTCTAATGAACACAAAATGGTTTCATTTCCTTCCTACGTCGGTGGTCCGCGGGATTCGGAGGCGATCAATTTTCTGGGAGCGGTTGTCAGTGGTTCGCTCGTAGGGCTGGACATGCAAAATTATCACGGCCAAGATTGGGTGACGCTCGGCACGAATTTTTTCAATGCGGATGAAGGGGTCTACGTCAATCGCTTGGGCGACGATACCGGCTCTTCATTTTGGTACGACCTCTTGCCCAATGTTCTTGCTTACCAAATCAACCATCTTTATCCCGATGATCCCGCACGCGACCAACACGCACATTCCATCGCGCGCGGGTGGCAAAAGGCCTGCGTAGCGTTGGGCGGGACGACCGATCCCGTTTCGCTTCCCAACTTCGATCACACGGGATTCAATCTCCGCACGATGCAACCTAAGGAAAAAGGGTGGATCGAGCCAGAAGCAGCCGCCGGAATCGCGTGGCTCGAATACATGGCGTGGGTGAAATTCAAGGATCCAGAATTCTTGACTGCTGCGGATTGGGCCATTCGTTCGCTAGAACAACGACCGCTCGAACAAAGCGCCCTCTACGAGGTGCTGTTGCCATACGGAGCAGTTATCGCCGCGAGGATGAATGCCGAACTCGGCAGCGATTACGACGTCGCCAGATTAGTGAACGACTGCTTCGAAGCGCGTGGCCGACCGCAGGCACGACCAGGTTGGGGCGTCATCGCCGATCGCTGGCAGGGAATGGACGTGCACGGCCTCGTCGGCAGTACCACGGATGGCCAAGGTTATGCATTCGCCATGAATTCGTTCCAATGGGCCGGCGCGCTCGTGCCACTGGCGCGTTACGACACACGCTATGCACACGATGTCGGAAAATGGGTGCTCAACCTCGCGAATGCATCGCGGCTGTTTTATCCTGAGGCCCATGACGCGGCGCATCAATCGAGTTCAGATTGGACCACGGCCCATGACCCAAAGTCCGTGATCGCTTACGAAGGAATCCGAAAATGGAAACGGGGCTCAGAAACTGCCCGTGCCGACTTGAGGACCGCAGGAGGCAAAATCGCCAAAGGGAATTTCGAATCGACGCATTTTCGACGCGAGCTTCCGCCTGGCCTCCAGGTTTTGGAGGAAACTGCCGGCGACGAGAAGCCTCTTGAACACATTTGGGAATTCCAACTACCGGAAGAAAAGGGCCGTTGGCTCGTCGTGGCTGCCGAGCGGATCGATGGCGGAAATGATGGCAACGAGTTTCGCTTTTCG
>JBGTEU010000500.1:0-2619 GCA_041747595.1 Bythopirellula sp. | reverse complement strand
CCGGGCAATGTCGGGGCGATTTTGCGCAGTGCCGATGGGGCGGGCATCGATGCGGTGATCGTCGTGAATCCTGAGACCGATTTGTTCAACCCCAACACGATCCGCGCGAGTGTCGGCACGGTGTTTAACAAGCAAGTATGCGTCGCGTCTGTTGAAGAAACGCTTGCCAAGCTCCGCCAGTGGGATCTCACGATTGTCGCCGCCCGGCCTGATGCCGAGCGATTGTACACCGAAGTGGATTTCCGCAAGGGTGCCGCACTCGTGCTGGGGAGCGAAGCGACGGGGCTCACCGCCGCGTGGGATCAAACCGATATTACGGGCGTGCAGCTTCCCATGCGGGGAATCGCCGACAGTTTGAACGTCTCGACCACCGCGGCGGTCTTGTTCTACGAGGCCCAAAGAAAAAGGCTGGACTAAAGCCCCGGGATGGCACTCCCGGGGTGATGTTGTCCCAGGGAGTGCCATCCCCGGGCTTCACGTACAATACATTATGCCGCTACCCCTCTCCGCCCTCGACCGCAAAGCGCTCCGCGATCTCTGGCACATGAAAGGCCAGGCCGTGGCGATCGCGCTGGTGATCGGTTGCGGCATCGCGCTCTTCACGCTCTCGCGGAGTATGCTGCATTCGCTTGAACTGACGCAAATCACGTATTACGAGCGATTCAATTTTGCCGAAGTCTTTGCTTCACTCAAGCGAGCCCCCGACGCCCTCGCCGAACGGATCGCCGAGATCCCCGGGGTCGCACGGATGGAAACCCGCATCGTCATCGGCGTGAATCTCTCGATCCCTGGTCTCTCCGAACCCGCCACGGGGCGGCTTGTCTCGCTCCCTGACACCCGCGAGCCCCTGCTGAATCAAATTTATTTGCGGCGCGGGAGTTGGCTCACCCCACGGAGCGACGACCAGGTGATCGCCAGCGAAGCCTTTACCGACGCGAATCATCTTGACGTCGGCGACACGTTTTTCGCGGTCATCAACGGTCGGCAGAAAAAACTCCGCATCGTGGGAATCGCCCTCTCGCCTGAATACATCTACGAAATCAAGCCGGGCGATATGCTCCCCGACAACGAGCACTTCGGCGTGTTCTGGATGAATCACGAAGCCTTGTCGACCGCATACAATCTGGAAGGGGCATTTAATGACGTGGCGTGTTCGCTCATGCGCGGGGCGACGACGGCCGAGGTGCTTTTCCGCCTGGACGAATTGCTCGAACCCTACGGAGGTTTGGGGGCTTACGCTCGCAAAGATCAACCGTCGCACATGTTCGTCAATAACGAGATCGAACAGAACCGCCAATTGGGGCTCATTATGCCGTCGGTGTTTCTCGGCGTGGCGGCGTTTTTATTGAACGTGGTGCTCACGCGAACCATCAACTTGCAGCGCGAGCAAATCGCCGCACTGAAGGCCTTCGGTTACAGCAATTTCGAGATTGGTTGGCATTATCTCAAGCTGGTGATGTTGATCGCGATTGGCGGCCTCTCTTTTGGGATCCCCTGCGGGGCATGGTTTGGTAGTGTCGTCACTGGTATGTACGCCAAGCTGTTCCACTTCCCCGAGTTCAATTACCATCTCACGTACGACGTCGCCCTCACGGCGTCGCTCGTGTGCGTTGCCGCGTCGGTATTCGGCGCGTATGGCGCGATTCACCGTGCCGTGTCGCTGCCCCCCGCCGAAGCAATGCGTCCCGAGCCACCGACGACTTTTGGCCCCACGTTGCTCGAGCGGTTGAACCTCGGGCATTTCCTTTCCCCCGTCATGCGAATGATCGTGAGGCAATTGGAACGCCACCCCGTGAAAACGAGCCTCTCGGTGTTTGCGATTTCGCTTGCCGTGTCGATCATCGTGTTGGGCAACTTCATGGAAGATTCCGTAAACTATGTGCTCGACGCACAGTTCAACCAGGTGCAGCGCTACGACATGTCGCTCGTTACCGTGGAGCCGATGGGAAGTTCCGCAATTCACGAAGTCGCCAACATGCCGGGCGTCCTCTATTGCGAACCCGTGCGCGGGGCTTCGACGCGGATGCGGTACGGTCCGCGAAATCGCCGCGTGAGCATTCAGGGATTACCGGCTGACAGTAAGTTGTACGGATTGATCGACGTCGACGGCAACAACATTCCGCTGCCTCCCGATGGGTTGATCATCTCTCGCAAGCTGGGCGAAATCTTGGATCTCAAGGTCGGCGACTCCGTACAAGTCGAAGTCCTGCAAGGCAAACGGCCCGTAAAAGACGTGCCCGTAGTGGGCGCACTTCAAGATTTTTCCGGCGTGTCGGCTTATATGAACATTGAATCGCTCGCCAAACTGTTACGCGAAGGTCCCACGATAACGGGAGCCAACATGATTGTCGACGCCAAGTACACCGACGAATTGTACCACGAATTGAAGCTCGTACCGGCCATCGCGGGAATCACCATCAAGGAACATGCCATCGAGAGTTTCAACAATACAGTAGCCGAAAACTTGATGACAATGAAGGCGATCAATCTGTTTTTTGCTTGTGTGATCGCCATCGGCGTGGTGTACAACAGCGCGCGAATTTCGCTCTCGGAACGAAGCCGCGAACTCGCCACCTTGCGGGTCATCGGCTTCACGCGGGGTGAGATTTCCGCCATCCT
>JBGTEU010000499.1:0-4129 GCA_041747595.1 Bythopirellula sp. | reverse complement strand
AATTCTCGGCGCTCAATGCGGCCCTGTGGAGTGGGGGAACGCTGCTATTCGTCCCCAAGGGCGTGCAGGTTGCCTACCCGTTCCACGCGCTTTCGATTTTGTCATCGGGGGGTGTCGATCTCGGCAAGACGCTGGTCATTTTGCAGGACGGTGCCGAAGCCACCATGCTCACCGAGACGGCCAGCACCGAGCATGAAGGCGAAGGTCTGCACTGCGGCTCGATTGAGTTGGTCGTCGAACGCGAAGCCCGTCTGCGGTATGTGAATCTCCAGAATTGGGGGAGCGGAGTCTGGCACTTTGCCCACCAGATGGGCCACGTCGGCGCGAACTCCGGTCTGCAGTGGACGATCGGTGCCTTGGGCGCTCGGCTGGCTAAGGTCAATCAGCATGTGGCCCTTACCGGCCAGGATGCCGAGGCCCAGGTCAACGGCGTCATGTTTACCCAGGGCAAGCAGCATCTTTGCTACAACACCCACCAACATCACAAGGCGGCCTACTGCCGCAGCGATCTGCTCTACAAGGCCGCGTTGCAAGACAACTCCCGCACCGTCTGGCGAGGAATGATCAAGGTCGACGAGGCGGCACAGCGGACCGATGCCTACCAGCGCAACGACAATCTGATGCTCTCGCGACCCGCGCGGGCTGATTCGATTCCCGGCCTCGAGATCGAAGCCGACGACGTCCGTTGCACCCACGGCAGCACCAGCGGCCGGGTCGATGACCAACAGCTCTTCTACGCGATGACTCGCGGGTACACTCGTAAAGAAGCCGTGCGGATGATCGTCGAAGGCTTTTTCCAACAGGTGTTCGACCGCATCACGATTGAAAGTGTCCGCGAGGCCCTCGGCGAAGCCATCGGCCGCCGGGTGCGGGATATCGTCGAATGAGCGATTTTCTTCCCGTTGCTAAAATCTCTGAAGTGCCTGATCCTGGCTCGCTACTGGTCGAAGTCGACGAACGGCTCGTCGTGCTGATCCACGCCGCGGGGCATTTTTACGCCCTCGACGA
The DNA here is from genome assembly GCA_041747595.1 of Bythopirellula sp. Lineage (GTDB taxonomy): Bacteria > Planctomycetota > Planctomycetia > Pirellulales > Lacipirellulaceae > Bythopirellula. Next base: position 3,121 of record JBGTEU010000499.1, on the reverse strand, counting down.
CGTCTGCACCCACGATGGCGGACCCTTGAGCGACGGCCCACTCGACGCGAAGGAAGGCACCATCGCTTGCCCCCGGCATGGAGCAAAGTTCGACATCAAAACCGGCGCCGCCGTGACGATGCCCGCGACCAAGCCGACAATAGCGCATGAAGTGAAGGTCGAAGGGGATCAGATTTTTGTGCGACTTTGCGAGTAACAAGGATTTGCAAAAGATCTGCGCCGACGAAATTCAAAAATGAATGAGAGTGCAGCGTGGAATTCCGTCAATCGATTCGGGAACGAGCTGGCCAGCGCCTACTATTCCTTCCGCATGCTATTCGCCAAATGTCACGCACGGACCGATTGATTTCTACGACGGACATACGTAAGGTCATCGATGAAGGCGAAATCATCGAGGATTATCCTGAAGACGTCAGAGGTCATAGTTGTCTTATGCTTGGGATCGACATGAATGGTCGCCCAATTCATATTGTGTGCGCCCCTAAAGACGAGTATTTGGCTATAATAACAGCATACGTTCCCAACCCGAACCAATGGTCGAAGGATTATACAACTAGGCTTCCATGATGAAAGGTACGTACTGCCAGGGCGACATGTTGCACGGCAATGCCCCTTTTCATCTCGATCGTAACACGATCCATGTGAGACTTGATAGCGTTCCCGCTTGGGTCTGCAATCAGTGCGGAGAAGCTTACTTTGAGGAGACTGAAATTCAAGCGATCCAGGAGATTATTCGTACATTGGATGAGAAAGCAGAAATGTTTTTGCAAGCAACGTGATTACTATTTAGCGATAGACCCCTGGGATAGGAGCCACTGTCATGCCCGTAGCCGAAGACAATGTCCGCGAAGCCTTAAAGCAAGTGATCGACCCCGAGTTGTTCGTCAACATCGTCGATCTCGGCCTCATCTACGAGATCAAGGTCGATGAAGCAGACGAAGGCAAGTCAAACGTTGTGGTCAATATGACAATGACCAGCCCGGCTTGCCCCGCGGGACCGCAACTGTTGGGTCAATCCAAGGAATTCGTCGGGCGGCTCGAAGGAGTCAACGAAGTCGACGTGCGACTGGTGATGGATCCCCCCTGGACCCCCGACCGCATGACTGACGACGCGCGGGATCAGTTGGGGATCTTCTAATCTTGTCATTCCGAAGGGAGTTTCACGACCTGAGGAATCTGGGTTCTACAAGCAAACGCACATGACGGCGTACTCGGGTGTAACCCAGATCCCTCGGTCGGCAAGCCTCTCTCGGGATGACAGTTTTGAATGACTCTCCTCATGCACATCTTTCTATACGAGTGGATCACGGGCGGGGGGTTGGTCGAAGAGCCGAGCCCGCTGCCGGGATCGCTTCTGATCGAAGGCCAGGCGATGCTGGCCGCGCTGGCGAGCGATTTTGCCGCGATCCCCGGTGCTCGCGTGACGGTGCTGCGTGATGCGCGGCTCGACTCGCTTTCGCTCCATCGGTGGCAAGCGATTGACGTTCATTCCCGCGAGCATCATCTCGAGGAATTCTCGCGGCTCTCGGCCGAGGCGGATCACACGCTCGTCATCGCCCCCGAGTTCGATGCCATTCTCACGGCTTCGATTGGACTCGCACGCCGATCGGGGGCGAAACTCGTCGCCGCGACGGATGATTTCATCACCATCGCCTCCAACAAACAACTCACGGCCGAGCGGCTCGCCGCGGCGGGAGTGCCGGTACCGGAGGCGATTCTGCTGGAGGCCGACTTGGAAAAACTGCCGATGGATTTTGAATATCCCGGCGTGTTGAAACCGCTCGATGGGGCCGGCTCGCAGCACACGTTTCTCGTGACCAGTCGCTTCGATGAACCACCCCCCTACCCCTGGCCGCGACGGTTGGAACGGTTCGCCCCCGGCATTGCCTCGAGCGTGGCGTTTCTGTGCGGGCCCGAGCATCGCGTGCCTCTGGCCGCGTGTCGGCAGCATCTCACCGACGATGGCCGATTCGGCTATCTCGGGGGCTCGCTGCTGTGGGAAACGGAATTTGCCGAACGAGCGACCACGCTCGCGGAACGGGCACTGACTGCCTTGCCGCAAGCCCTGGGCTACGTGGGAGTTGATTTGGTGCTCGGCGAAGCGGAAGATGGCAGCCAGGATGTGGTGATCGAAATCAATCCGCGGCTCACGACGTCGTACGTCGGCTTGCGGGCGATGACCCACGACAATCTCGCCGCGGCGATGCTGGAAAACGCCGCGGGGCGCAAGGTCGTGCCGCATTTTCGCCTCGACCCGCTCGAGTTTTCCGCCAACGGCGCGGTGCGAAGGCCACTGGGGTAGGCAATAATGTCATTCCGAGGGGAGTTCCACGACCCGGGGAATCTGAGTTCATCCTTTGCACGGACCAGAAGGCGTGTGCGGGATTAACCCAGATCCCTCAGTCGCCAAGGCTCCTTCGGGATGACATTTAAAGTTAGAGACCCCTGCCATGCCTAAAATTCTCGCCCTCGACATTGGTGGTGCCAACATCAAACTCGCCGACGGCGCGGGCTACGCGACGAGCCACCCGTTCGCACTCTGGAAGTCGCCCGAAAAACTCGCCGAGCAACTTTCGCAGTGTCTGGCCGACGCACCAACGCCAGAGCGAATCGTCGTCACCATGACCGGCGAGTTGTGCGATTGCTATGAAACGAAACGCGAAGGCGTGCGCGAAATCGTCGCCGCGACAATGGAAGCTGCTGCCGGCAAGCCTGTTTCGTTTTATCAAACCACGGGCCAGTTCGTTTCCGCCGATGAAGCCACTCAAAATTATCTGCTCACCGCGGCGAGCAATTGGCATGCGATTGCCAGTTTTGCCGCAACCTTCTGCGACGACAATCCTGGCATGTTATTGGATATCGGCTCGACGACAACCGACATAATTCCCATTCTCCACACCCAAGAAGCGGCTCACGGGCGAACCGACCCCGATCGGCTTAGGTTCGGCGAATTGGTTTACACGGGAGTCGAGCGCAGCCCCGTCTGCGCGGTAGTCTCTCACCTGCAATGGCACGGCATTCCGTGCCCCGTGGCTCAAGAATTGTTCGCCACCACGGGCGACGCCTACCTGCTGTTAAAAGAATTGGCGGAAGATTGCGAAAATCTGTCCACCGCGGATGG
>JBGTEU010000498.1:0-5154 GCA_041747595.1 Bythopirellula sp. | reverse complement strand
CGGTGACTTGCAAGGCGCTCTATGCACTGCGGTCCAAGATCGGCCGCGAGATGAAACTCTACGAGCCGGGGGCGATGAACTTCTCGTGGGTCGTGGAGTTCCCCATGTTCGAATACGACGATGAGGAGAAGAGGTGGTCGGCGATGCACCATCCGTTTACCGCCCCCCGCGATTCCGATCTCGCCATGTTGGAGAGCGATCCGGGCAAGTGCCGTGCGAAGGCCTACGATTTGGTCGTCAACGGTTACGAAGCGGGCGGCGGCACGATTCGAATTCACGACGACAAGGTTCAAAGCAAAGTGTTTTCGCTCTTGGGCATCGACGAAGCGACCGCCCGAGATCGCTTCGGTTTCTTGCTCGATGCCCTGCAATATGGCGCCCCGCCCCACGGCGGCATCGCGCTGGGGATCGACCGTTGCGTGATGTTGTTTGCGCAATTGGAAAATATTCGCGATTGCATAGCCTTTCCCAAAACGCAAAAAGCAAGCGACTTAATGACCGAAGCCCCTGGTGAAGTGGACTTCAAGCAGCTTCGCGAGCTGTCGATCAAGCTGGCTGAGTAAGAGCTGAGTAAGAAACGACCAGCGATGGTGGTTGACGTTGTTTGCGGGGGAATCGACAATTGGAGGCAAGCGCGAGGAGTGGAAGACTCGCCGCCGATTGTCCCGTGAGGGCCGTGATTTATACACGGCAGACCGTTGTGAAGTGTTCAGGAAGATTCGCGTTTGCAATTTTGTCGTGTGCCCTCTTTTTTGGCTGCGGGACATTCCTTGGTTGTGGAACGATGGCGACCGAGACCACGCTGACGCAAGTGACTACTCCCCAAAAAGCCGCCGTCGGTGCTGCCCAATCGCCGCCGCAAACGCACGAAGTTCACAAGGAAGTCGCCCCCGTCGACGAGAGCGGCATCCCCCAAGTGTTCTTGTCTGCCGATCATTCCGCGCTCTGCCGCGTGCGGGTAGGGGATCAACTCCCTGCGATGAATCTCCCGCAGCTCAGCGGTGGGCAAGCGGAGCTTGCGTCGTTACGCGGCGGTAAAGCGACGGTGGTCTTGTTTTGGCAGGACGATCCATGGATGTCGGAGATGGCGCTCAAAGATTTGGCGAATGAGGTTGCCGCCATCAGCGACGTGGCGATAGTCGGGATCGCCGTGAAGCAAGCGAGCAGCGATGTTCAAGCCGCCCTCAAAACGGCCGGGGCCGAATTTCCGCAACTCTTGGACAACGACGGCAAGGCGTTCAATCAAGTCGGCATGGTCAAAATGCCGCGCATCTATGTGCTCGACGGCACGGGCAAGATCGTATGGTTCGACATCGAATACAGCCAATCTACGTCCCGCGAACTCAAACAAACGCTCGCGGCGCTCACGGCGGGTAAGTAAGTTAGCCGGTCCGTCGTCAAGTGAGCGACAACACCAAGCGAATCCCGGCTTCAACTTTTGCCATTTCGCTCTGCGAGAGTTGTTTTACCTTCGACTTGAGCCATGATTTGTTGAGGGTCAACAATTGTGTCACGTTCACGACCGACGGCTTGGCTAAACCCGACGACTTTTTTGGCAAAAGAACATTGCCAGGCATTCCTTCCATGCGGAGATTCGTGGTGATGGCCGCTGCGAGGACCGTGTTGATGGTGGTGCGATTGAAGATGTCGGATTGAATGATAACCACGGGGCGATCAAATCCTGGCTCCGATCCGCGCGGTTCCTCCAACTCGGCCCACCAAATCTCACCGCGCTGAATGACCATAGAAGAGCTCCCCACAGAATTCACCAGGGGCTATGTCGCAAGGCTTTCTGTTGCATTTTTTTGAGAACAGGGTCCAACTCGTTGGACTCTGTTTCCATCACGGCATTAATTTGAGCGGTGATCGAGTCTGCAGAATGAGCTGCCACGAAATCAGCGACGGCCTTCGCATAAAGCTCGCTGCGTGAAATGGCGAGTTCTTTGGCCATCTTTTCCGCGGCGGCAAAGATGGGGTCAGGGATGGAAATCGCGGTCTTCATGCCCAAAGTATAACCCGAGTTATACCGTCGGTCAATTTCGCTCACCGTGGCCGTTTGATCGCCCCCTGATCCATAAGCTGCGCCTGCCATTCCTCTAAGAGCTGCAACGCTTCAAGCGGCGTCGTGCCGTTGAGATCGATGCCGCGAATTGTCTCCAAGAGGGGATGGTCCATCGTTTCAAAGAGCGTCATCTGCATGTGATGACCGTTTCTTGAATGTGGATTGTGGATTGCGGATTGCGGATTGGCTTGGCCTTGGTGTTGGGCCTCGAGTTGCTTGAGGATTTCCTCGGCTCGTTCGTTGACTTCCTGCGGCACGCCGGCAAGCTGTGCGACGTGGATGCCGTAGCTCTTGTCCGCGGAGCCGGCCACGATCTTGTGCAGGAACACGACCTGACCCTGCCATTCTTCGACGGCGACATTGAGATTGCTCACGCCGGCGAGCGACTCTTCCAGATCGGTGAGTTCATGGTAATGCGTGGCAAACAATGTGCGGCAACCGATGCGGTCGTGCAGATATTCCACCACGGCCCAGGCGAGCGACAGGCCATCGTAGGTGCTGGTCCCCCGGCCGATTTCGTCGAGGATGACGAGGCTCCGGCTCGTGGCCGTATTGAGAATCCGCGCGGTCTCGGTCATTTCGACCATGAACGTGCTGCGGCCCCGGGCGAGGTCGTCACTTGCCCCCACGCGGGCAAAGATACGGTCGGCAATACCGATGGTTGCGGAGTGCGCCGGGACGAAACTCCCCACTTGCGCGAGCAGCGTGATCAGCGCCACCTGGCGGATGTAAGTGCTCTTGCCCGCCATGTTGGGGCCGGTGATCAGAAGTAGTGAGGCGCTAGGCGCTGGGCGCGAGTTGTCGGAAATAGATTTTTCCTCGCGCCTAGCGCCTAGCGCCTGACAACTCACACTGTTGGGCACGAAGGTTCCTTCCGCCTCGGTGAGGTCGAGCACGGGATGCCGGCCGTCGACGATCTCGAGCACCGATTCGACGGTGATCGTGGGCCGCACGTAATTGCGCGATCGTGCCAGCTCGGCGAGCGAGGCCAAGACGTCGAGTTCGGCGAGCGCGTCGGCCGTTCCCTGCAAACGCCGCGCGGCCTCAGCTACAAGCTCGCGGAGCTCGGTGAATAATTCGTATTCGAAATCGAGCGCGCGCTCCTCAGCGGCGAGCACTTTTTCTTCGTGTTCTTTGAGCTCGGGGGTAATGAACCGTTCGCAGTTTTTTAGTGTTTGTTTGCGGATGAAATTGGTTGGCACCTTATCGCGTTGTGCGTGAGTTACTTCCAAGTAGTAGCCGAACACCTTGTTGAAGCCGATCTTGATGCTGGGGATGCCGCTCTCGGTAATCGCGCGGGTCTGATACTCGGCCATCCATTTCTTGCCGCCCCGCATAAGCTCCCGCTGCTCGTCGAGCTCGGCATGGAAACCGGTACGAATGAAGCCCCCCTCCCGTGCATTGAGGGGACAATCGTCGGCGAGCGCCGCTTCCAGTTTGCTGCGTAGGTCGGGGCACAAATCGATCCGTGCTTCAAGTTGCGTAAGCCGTGCGGCACTCCGCCCCGTGAGTTTCGCCTTCACTTTGGGAAGGCATTTCAGGGTCCGCGCCAAGAAACACAAATCACGCGGGGTGGCTCGTGCGGTGGTCACGCGCGCCAGCAGCCGCTGGATGTCGTAGATCGAGCGGAGTTCATTCCGCAATTCGGCCGTGACCGCCGCGTGCGCGACCAGCTCCCCCACCGCGTCGAGTCGACAATTAATTGTTGTTGCGTCGGTAAGTGGATTGGCAAACCAATCGCCGATCATGCGGGCCCCCATCGCCGTGACCGTGCGGTCCACCATGCCGAGGAGCGAACCCTCGCGGCGGCCATCGCGAAGGCATTGGGAAATTTCCAAGCTCCGCCGCGTGGCTTGATCGATTTCCAGCCGGGTTCCTATGCGATACGGGGACAAACCATCGATGTGCGAGAGCGAAGATTTCTGCGTCTCGCACAGATATTCGAGCACCGCCCCCGCCGCGGCGAGCGCCGGTGCGTCTTCGTCGCAAAAGCCAAAGCCTTCGAGCGACTGCGTGCCGAAGTGCTTGGTGAGCGCGGCCTCAGCTGCCTTGTGTCCAAAGGCCCAAGCCGGCCTGCGGGTCACGAGGCGGCCTTCGCACCACCCGCTTGCAAGTGGCGGCGCCGCTTCACTGACCAAGAGCTCCACCGGGGCAACCCGGGCGAGCTCGTCGCCAAGCTTCTCCGCGGGGACAACCGCCGCTTCAAACTTTCCCGTGGAAATGTCGATCCAGGCGAGGCCACATTGGTCGTCGCGCTGGGCAATCGCCAAGAGGAAATTGCTTTCCTGCGGATTGAGCAGCACGTCGTCGGTGACCGTGCCACGACTCACCACGCGGGTCACTGCCCGTTTAACGATTCCCTTGGCCTCGCGCGGGTCTTCGATCTGCTCGCAAACAGCGGCTCGCATTCCAGCGGCGATGATCTTGGCGAGATAGCTGTCGAGTTGATGGTGGGGGAAGCCCGCCATGGGGACGGGGTTCTCCCCTTTGTCGCGGCTGGTGAGCGACAGCCCCAAAATCCGCGCCGCGGTCTTGGCATCCTCAAAAAAGAGTTCGTAAAAATCCCCCATGCGGAATAAGAGCAGCGCATCCCCCGCGGCCTGTTTGGCCTCGTGATACTGCTGCATCATGGGGGTGGCTGACATGGGCGGCTCCGGGGATGTGAACAGCGGTTCATGCTACCCGAGAGGCGCGGGGAATTGCAGGGGGAAGACGTGAAAATGCTGCTCCCAGATTTCGATGAGTCACAATATTCTGTGAAATCCGCAGAGTCATCCGCAGACTGGCCTCCATAAGGCTAAGGGTTTTCTTTTTCCGCGAACGGTTGTTAAGGTACAATCATTAAAGAAGATTCGTTCAGTCCTTTTCTCGAAGAGGAACCTACTTATGACCACAATCCCAATTCAACAAGCACAAGCCGAGCTTCCAGCCTTGATTCACGGCCTGGGGCCTGGTGATGAAGTTGTGATCACAGAAAACAATGAGCCCGTGGCTCGGATCGTTTCTTCGGCTATCAACCCAACGCCGCGGCGTCTCGGAAGCATGTCTGGGACGGTGCTGTATATGTCCCCTGATTTTGATGCCCCGCTGGA
>JBGTEU010000497.1:0-9471 GCA_041747595.1 Bythopirellula sp. | reverse complement strand
GGCCACTGGCGGCGAAGGGGATCCGCTCGTGGCGATGTTTCATTGGGCCTTGATGGCCGCCGAGCCGCGACCAGCACTGATGCTCAATCTGGGCTCGGTTGCGAGTGTCACTTGGCTAAGTAAGCAAAACGAGATTATAGCCGGCACTACAGGACCAGGCGTGGGCCTGCTGAACGAATGGGCGCAGGAAATGGCGGGAGTTCCTAACGATCTCGATGGTCGCTTGGCTCTCGAGGGCCACGTCAACCTGGATATCGTCGAAGAATCGCTTGCTGCCTCGTTCTTTAAGCGTCCCTTACCGAAGGCTTCGGGACTTCATGAATTCGATCATGTCGATGTGGCCAGTTTGAAAGTTGCCGACGGCGCGGCAACTTTGTGTGCGATTACCGTCGAGGCATTTGCTCGGGCAGTAAAGAAATTGCCCGATCTGCCGTCCCTGTTATGGGTCACAGGTTCGGGAAGTGAGCATCCACTAATCATTCGCATGCTCAAATCTCATTTTGAAGACGTCCGCAATGTTCGTGAGCGCGGCCTCAACCCTCATTGGATGTCGGCCGAGTGCTTTGCCTGGCTAGCTGTTCGCCACATGCGAGGGCTCCCGATAACAACTCCCGAAACGACGAATTGCCGATCGGCTGACTGTGCCGGGTTTATCACGCTCCGACTTGAATAGGAATTTGAATGACGAAGAAGCGTATTGGCCTTGTTGACTATCAACTCGATAACTTCCACGCACGAGTTTATCTTGCAGCGCTGCGTGGTCCGCTCGCCGATAGAGGCTATGAAATTGTCGGCGCAACCGCATGGGATGCCACCTCAAGCCGGAAGTGGGCCACCGATAACGGAGTGGAATACTTCGCCTCGGTTGCCGATTTAGCCGAGCAGGTCGATTTCTTTATGGTACTCGCCCCCGCTAATCCCGAACTGCACTTGGACATGTGTGAGCAGGTCTTTCCCTGCTGCAAACCCACGTTTGTCGACAAAACGTTTGCGCCGAACTTAGAAGTTGCCCGCAGGATCTTTGCATTAGCGGATACATTCAAAGTACGTGTTCAAACGGCTTCCGCATTGCGATCAAGTGTCGTCCAAGAAGAGTTAAAGAAACTTACTGAGCCACTTCAATCAATGTTCATTACGGCCGCTGGACCCACATTCAGTGAGTATGGAATTCATCCTCTTGAGCTAGCCGTGAGTTGCCTGGGTTCTGAAGTCAGGGCCGTAATGCAGCTCGGACCCAAGCACCATCCACAGGTGATTTTACAGTTTTTCGATAATCGCACGGCGATCATAGATTTCAACACACACGCGGAGATTCCCTTTGCCGCGACTTTGATCACTAAAAGTTGCTCCAGACACATTGAAGTCAACGCTGAACGGTTATTTATTGACGCTGCCGCGAGCATTTTGAACTTCTTTGATGCGGCGGAAACACAGATTGATCGAGCAGAATCTCTGATGATTCGACAGCTTCTTGACGTTTTAGGGAGCGATATACCGCAAGACCAGTTCATTTCGTTAGACGTTCAGCTTGATGAACGGCAACCGATTAGGGCCCCTCATTGGAAACACTTGGCGGGCAAGCCCGTTGCGTGATCGCAAATCAAATGTGGCTCAACTAATATAATACAGAAAAAGAGTACGGCGGCATGAAAATAGGCATTGTTGGGGCAGGTGCAATCGGCAAGAAGCACGCGGAGGCCGCAGTTAAGGCGGGTGCGGAAGTCGGTTGGATTGTCGACATTAATCCACAGCTAGGTAATGAACTCGCTGAGGAGTACGGCGCGCGGTACGAGGAATCTCCCGATAAACTTTGGGACGACGACTCAACATCCGCGGTTGTGATTGGTGTGCCTAACTGGTTGCACAAACCGTTTACAGTCACGGCACTCTCTGCGGGTAAGGATGTGTTGCTGGAAAAGCCGATGGCCTTGAACGTACAAGAATGCCATTCGATTGCTGAAGTCGCTGAGCTGCATCAGCGTGTTCTTCAAATAGGATTCGCCCACCGTTACACGGGGGTGGGTCGCGTCGCTCACGCTCTGATGCAAGAAGGAAAGATCGGCGAGGCCTACCACACTCGGGCCAATCTGTTCCTCCGACGCGGAGTACCTGGGTTAGGCAAATGGTTTACGACCAAGGAGTTTTCTGGCGGTGGGGCGCTTATCGATGTTGGCGTTCATTTGATCGATCTATCGCTTTACCTGCTTGGATTTCCCGAGCCGGCTCAAGTCTTAGGTCAGACCTATGAGAATTTCGGCCATCGAATGAAGGATTACGACTACGAGAATATGTGGTCGGGCCCTCCGAATTACGACGGTATCTGTAACGTGGAAGATGCTGCTGAAGCGTTGATTAAGTTTTCCACTGGTGCCACGCTTGAGCTGCACGTCGCTTGGGCAGGCAACTATCCCAGTAAACTCATGCCAGTTTCCCAAGTTGCCTTGCTCGGTGACAAAGGCGGTTTGGCTTTTGAGCTGTTTGGTACGGAGGTTTATCTCACACAGCAGGAGAATGGCAAGCTCGTTGATACAACATTGCCAATTACGGACGATGACTTCATGTTGCGTCAATTTCAAGACTTCTTGAAAAGCATCCAATGCCGCGAAGTTCAGGGAGCCAATCCTCATCAAGCGACCGTGGTTCAGACTTTGGTCGAATCAATCTACGAATCGAGTCGTATCAGCGAACCTGTCGCTATCATTTAGCTTTTTGTGCACCTTTTTTCGATTAAGACATGCTGCTTGCCACTGTTCAAACGATTGATCTTTTGATCATTGCCATCTATTTGGTTGCAAGTTTTGGCATTGGCATTTTCGCTAGTCGATTTATGAGGACATCTGCGGGAGGAGAAGAAGATTTTTATCTTGCTGGCCGCAATGTGCCCGGCTGGCTCAACGGCGTGTCTTATGCAGTTACTGCCATGAATGCCGACGTGGCACCGCTCTATTGCGGATTGACGGTTGTGATCGGTCTGCCAGTCGCGTGGTATTATATTTCTAGGTTTGCGTTGGCCTGGATGATTGTCGCACTACTCTTTGCGGTAAGGTGGCGACTACTCAAAATCAGCACGGGTCCCGAATTTTATTCATTACGATTTGGTGGCCGTGGCGCTACGTTGGTCCGTGTTTACACCGCTCTGTTCACAATCGCTGTCAACATTATTCCTTGGATCGGTGCCGGCCTGTTGGGTACCTATATGATCTTTGGTCCGATATTTGATATCGAAAGTAAAATTACCTTATTGCTCATCACGCTTCCTATTCTCCTGATCTACGTATGGGTTTCGGGGTTCGCGGGCGTACTTATCACTGATGTCATGCAGACCGGCGTTATCCTTTTCGCTAGCCTAGTGATGTTGCTGACGATCTTGGCAAAATATGATGGCCCCCAAGGCCTGGCGTATGCCGTCAAGTCGGCTCATCCTGTCGAGCATGAGGAGATCCTCTCAATCGTACCGGTTGCCGGCCATGAAGTTCTTGGGCCACTGCTGGTTCTTGCTTGGATGGTTGTACCGACCGTGGGACGTGGTGGGAATGTCGATGTTGATGGGCAACGGATGTTCTCGGCCAGTAATTCGCGTGAAGCGGCCAAGGTTCCAATCTGGGCGGCTTGCGCTTTATTCGCCATGCTCCTCCTGTTGACGCTGCCGATCTTGAGTGTGCTCGTTGACCATCCGGAGATGTATCATGCTTCGCCTGAGCAGCGTGAAAAGGCATATAGCCTATTGCTTGCCGAGAATCTTCCGACCGGCGTACTCGGCTTAACTATGGCCGCGCTGTTGGCAAGTGTCATGTCGACCGTTAGCGGACTGATGACTTATGGCGCGCAGACCGCTGTGAATGACGTTTTGCGACCGATGCTTCCCAAATTCGCCATGCTAAACCCGAGGAGTAAATCAGCGGTTTGGATTGGCCGAGTGATAATGCTGGCCATCATGTTGGCTGGAGTGGCAGTGATGTTGACTGCCGGATCGTTGTTTCGCATCGCTACGATTATTTCGGGCATGTTTGGAGCCTCGGGAGCATTTTTCTGGGCGCAATGGTGGTGGTGGCGGATTAATTTTGCTTCTTGGCTCGCAGCTATGATGGGTGGTCCTGTCGTCTATTGGAGCCTCGGCTTACTGCTGCCATTGTGGGACTGGTGGAAAGGGCAACTTGAAGTCAGCCCCGCCAACGCTGATGCGATGGCGATGTTGCAGGCCGTGATTTCGATTTTACTGACAACAACGTGCTGGTGGCTTACAGCACTGCTCACTCAACCCGAGTCGGAAGCAACACTTCTCGAGTTCTATCGGCGTGCTCGACCTTTGGGGATTTGGGGCCCCGTGCGCACTGCTTTTCGTCTTAAATACCCAGCTGAATTCATCGAGCCGCCAGCACTGCTTTTGCCTGGCACATTGATTGCGGTGCTAGGTGCAAGTTGGATAGCCCTCGCAGTGTTGGGCTTCTCTCAACTTGTCGTCGGGCAGTATTGGGAGGCTGCTGTTCTGGGCGGCCTTGGGCTATTGGGAGCCATGGTTTTTTGGCCACTGTTTAATTGGCAGATTCGGCGTCTCGAGCACGTGCAATCCGTCAGTTCGGTTTCCTCTGCTATTCGATAACTCGTTCACGGTGCGATTGATTCCATGCAAATTTTTAGAAACCGCCTATTCGCCTTGATTGTCCTGTTGATCACGCTCGCGCAAACGGCAAACCTTTACGCCGCTACCGACGCTCCGCAGCCGGTTGTGTACAACGATTTTGATGTCGTAATCGCTGGTGGTTCGACGGCAGCATTCGCGGCTGCTATCGCCTCGGCCAAATCCGGTGCTCGCACTGCACTGCTCGAACCCACCGACTGGGTTGGCGGCCAGCTCACCTCCAGCGGTGTCCCTGCAGTGGACGAAGCTTGGCACACGATCACCGACAAAGAAACTGGCCAGGTACTATTGAGCGTCGCTAAAGTGGCTCGCGACCCACGCAACATCACGCCTAATTTTTTAAACACGCTTACGGGCATGGAGGATTGCGGCGATTGCTGGGTGAGCCGTTTTTGTTTTCGTCCTCAAGTCTACTTGCGCACCCAGCTGTTGCCACTGCAAGAGGAAGCGGGTGAGAATCTGGTTGTGTTTAAAGAGACTGTGCTCAAGGAGGTGAAACTCACGGCCACCGGCTCGCAGATTCAGTCTCTTACATGTATTAGGCGCGTCCCCAAAAAAGATGTTGCGTCCAACGGCTATGACCGATTTCCTTCGGAAGACATTACCGATTGGTATGCAATACAGCCTTCGTCGCGATTCAGCAAGGAAGTATTGCGCTTTGAAGCGGCAGGCAACAAACCCATCGTGTTTATCGAGGCTACCGAATGGGGCGAGGTGTTAGCCCTCTCCGGCGGTAACTATTTGCAGGGAGTTGAATCACAGGAAGGAGAACGCGGCGGCAACGATAGTTGTGGCCAGTCCACCGTTTACTGTTTTGTGCAAGAACTTCATGCTGAGCCGCAGCCGCCATCGGCCGTGCGTGGCAAACCTGATCAGCTTGGATACGGCGACTATTCTGAAAAGCCAGGTCCGTGGGAACAAATTTGGACCTACCGCCGCATTCGCGGTAAAGACAAACCCGCGCCGGGTGACCTGTGCTTGCAAAATTGGGGCTACTCGGACAAGCGAAAGCAGGGAGGAAATGACTATCCCTTCGGCTATTTGTTGAAATCCTTTGAGGCCACCGCAGGCGAGCTTCATGATTGGCAAGGAGGCATCAACGTTGAGGTCTTGGCCGGTGCCGAACAACGTGCTCTTGGTTGGCATGAATGGTTTCGACAGCACGCCCCGGAACAAATCCAGCCCGATCAGATTACGCTCAACGGAAAAGAACTAGGGACGGGACACGGATTGGCAAAATTGCCCTACATACGTGACACTCGTCGGGCAATTGGAGTCGAGGGATTTGTACTCAAATTTGCCGATTTGACAGGCCCAGCGAAACAGAAATCTGGGACCAAATTCCCTGATCGAATTGCGTTGGGAGCATACCCTGCCGACATTCATCCGCTCTCCGGATGTGATTATCCAGACTACGTGAGTGCGGCACATGACACATTGCCCTTTTATATCCCTTTTCGAGCGTTGACCCACTATCGGCTCGAAAATGTTCTAGTGGCTGGCAAGACAATGGCGCAAAGCTTTTTGACGAATTCTGCCACGCGGTTGCATCCCACCGAGTGGTCGACGGGCACGTCGGCGGGTGTCGCAGCGGCTTACATGGTTCGCACTGGCAAATCAACTCAGCAGACGCTGGAATCCATCGGTGAGCTCCAAGAGTTGGTCAAGTCGTTTACTCCCATCGATTGGTCGTTCCCAGAGAAAAATTAGAATATTAAGCATCATCCTTAAAACGGAACAGCTGTGAATTTTTTAAACTGGCCATCAAATTGCTGGCTGGCGCTGAGCATTTGCGTTTATATGCTTTTTGCGCCTGCATCGCTCACCGCGGCAACACCCGAGGTGCGCGGCACTTGGTTGACCACGACGGGGCCGGACCATATCCGCACGGGCGCGAACACGGAGTCGGTTATGGCCGACCTGCGGCAAATCGGATTGAATACCGTTTACACTGAAACTTGGAAGAACGGCTATACGAACTTCCCCTCGCAGACGCTCAAGGCAATCATCGGCACGACAGATCGCAATCCCACGATTGGCACCTCTCGCGACCTCGTGCAGGAAACGCTTATTCAGGCCCATAGGCACGGAATGGCCTATTATGGTTGGTTTGAGTATGGAGCGATGTCGCAGTACATCGGCGATGGTGGGAATCCCAACAATCCGCTTTCCAATTACATGAAAACGCGAGGTTGGCTACTTCAAAACCAAGCCGGCGAGTATGCCGACAACACGAACGGCGGATTCGCATTTATGAACGTAGCAGTTCCCGAGGTTCGGCAGTTCATGATCAACATGACCCTCGAAGCGGTTAATCGCTACGATCTTGATGGCATCCAATTTGACGATCACATGGCTTGGCCCGTGAATTTTGGTTTCGATGCCACGACCATCAATTTATACACGGCCGAGACGGGCAACTCGGCACCCACTTCGCCGACAAACTCGTCATTCAGTCTTTGGCGACAGCAAAAAGTGACTGCCTTTGCCAACGAACTCTATACGGCTGTGAAAACATCTCGGCCAGAAATCGAGTTTTCGGTAAGCCCGTCGATCACCACGTTCTCAACGACCAATTACAACGCGAATTGGCCCACGTGGGAATCTCAAGGCTTGTTTGACGAGTTTGCAATACAAATGTATAGGGATAATTTGTCGTCCTTTAATGGCATTGTTAATGCCCAGGTCGCCCCGTTCGAGCCAAATGACCTCGATAAGCTTGTGTTTGGATTGCGAATCAATCCCACTCCCAGTACTCCGTATGCTGATCTCGAAGCCATGATAGAACGCAGCCGGTCTGAGGGCGCAGCCGGACATAGCCTCTGGTTTTCGAGCGGAGTCCGCGATCTCTACAAGACCCAACTGACGCAATTTTACGACGTGGTCGGCGAGGGACATGCCCAGAATCCCAACTTCGCAGTGGATCACCGCCCGGCTCCAATTGTGGGAAATAGCGCGGGAGCAGGGAACTGGAATTTTGAAATCGCCGACGAAGGCCGATATCGGGTTGTCGCCAAAATTGGTGCCTACTGGACCGAGTACAATGTTGCGCAACTTCTGCCTGGCGTCCATCAGTTCAACGTGCCTGGCGCGACGGCTGTCGAGCTGTTGACAGATCGCCGAACGGCGACCGCTTTTCTCGGTGATTTTGATGGCGATCAAGACGTCGATGGCCGCGACTTTCTCATTTGGCAACGCAACTTCGGCATGGCAACAGGAGCGACAGCGGCCCACGGAGATGCAACAGCAGATGGGAAAGTTGACTCCGCGGATTTTTTGCGTTGGCATCAAAACTATGGCTGGATCGCAGAGGCAGTCGGAGTGAGTGCATACGAAGTTCCCGAGCCTGGGTTTTGCATACTTCTGACGCAAATGGTATTTTGGCTTGCTTCGAGAAGACCAAAACATAGACACATGTTGAAATCGATATTGTAAGGATAGGAACAATGATGAATCCCACGAGCACACCCCTTTCCCGTAGAACGTTCATGCAAGTTTCGAGCGCTACGGCGGCACTTGCCGTTCCGGTGCTCAACGCCGCTGTGGCTCAAATACCGTCGCCGAACGAACGCCTGCGAATTGGATTCATCGGCTTGGGTGTTCGAAACAACCAGCACCTTGACTCGGCAATCAAACTGCAAAACGACACGGGCAAGATCGAGATTGCTGCGGTGTGCGACGTGTTTAATCGATATCGCGATCAAGCTGTTAAAAAAGTTTCCGAAGGGGTAAAGAAGTCGCCTGAAGCGGTGAGCGATTATCGCGACATTCTTGCTGATAAGTCGATCGACGCGGTCTGCATCGCCACGCCCGATCATTGGCACGCACGGCAAACCCTCGACGCACTGGCTGCCGGCAAACATGTTTACTGCGAAAAGCCGATGACTCACACGGTCGACGAATCGCTCGCTGTGCTCGACGCTTGGAAGAAATCAGGGCTCGTCATGCAGGTAGGCGTCCAATCTACCCAGCTTCCTGTCTGGGACGATGCACGGCGTCGTATTCAAGAGGGCAAGCTTGGCAAGGTCGTCCAGTTTCAAACCGAGATCTTCCGCAATTCCGATATGGGTCAGTGGCGGTATTACGAATTGGCTCCAGACATGACCCCAAAGAACATCGATTGGCCAATGTTCCTCGGCACGGAAATGGGACTCGCCGCTGAAATGCCGTTCGACCGCGCGAAGTTTGCTCAGTGGCGCTGCTACTGGCCGTTCGGCTCCGGGATGTTTACAGACCTCTTTGTGCACCGCATGACATCGATGCTCGCTGCAACGGGGCTGCGCTTCCCAGGACGTGTGACCGGCGGGGGAGGAATCTTCATGGAATACGACACCAGACAAGTTCCCGACTGTGCGACAGTCGTCGCTGATTTCTACGAAGGCGTACAAGGTTTCATCTCGGCGAGTATGTGCTGCCAGGAGACACCGCTAAACCAAGTGATTCGCGGACATCACGGCTCGTTCAACTTTGGTGTGGGTGATGCGTTTACCGGTTATGATTTTGTCGCCGAGCGACCCCAAGTTACGCACGACAGTAAAATCGTGAACGAGCATATCGAAGTCGGCGGCGTAGAGAACAACCATCTCGCACATTTCGAGAACTTCTGCGACGCCGTCAAGGCGGGTGACCCGAGCCAAGTGAAGTGCGATCCGGAACTGGGTGCCGCCGCGATGGTCATTGTCAAACTCGGTGCTGAAAGCTATCGGCAAGGCAAAGTGTTTCACTTCGCCCGCGACAACATGCGTGTCCTCGACGGCAATCCGAGTTGGGCCAAGACCTGGGAAACTATGTCAGCTGAGCAGGCCCAGCCGTATCACATTCCCGGTTGGTCT
>JBGTEU010000496.1:0-8744 GCA_041747595.1 Bythopirellula sp. | reverse complement strand
CCAAAGTTGCCATCGTTGCCCAGAATCCCCCGATCGAGAAACCGACAAACCATGGCAACGCTCCGACGGCCGCATCGGCAGCCATCCGCAACAGAAACGCGCGATTGACCTGCGAGAGCTCTTGCTCGATGCAGTACTGTTCGATCACATCGGTCCGCTTGAGTGGACTGGTCAGCTCAAGAATTTCGTCGAAGGTGCAGCCGTCCGTACGGCACTTGCGATGGGTGTTGGCCGTCCGCAGGGCAAGCTTTCTCCGCTGGAACTCGAGATGGGCATGGTAAGCATCAATGGCCTTTTGTCGGCGCCCGACAACATATTTCACCACCGTGCGGGGAATGGCCAAACCAAGGTTGGCGGCAGCCACCATCGCTTGCAGCGGGCGACGGTAGATTGCCCGGTTTCGATACTCCGCGAAAACTTCGTCCTGAATCTTGGTGATTGCGGCCGTCAGGTCTTCGCGGGTCGTGAGGATCAACTCGTCGCCCATTTCGACCGAGAGGGGTTTCAGGTAGTAAACTCGCGCGCCCCGCTTCATGGCGGGCCCACTTAAAAACTCGTCGAGGCGGGTTTGCACGCACGCGGGGATCGTGTCGGTAATCTTGTCGAAGTCCTCTTGCTCGGTCACCGTGACAAAGAACTTCCCTTGGGGGAGCCGAATCGAAGCCTGGAACAGATCGATCTCGCGGACCTGCGTGAAATGGCCCCGATGCTTCTTGACGACCGACTCCCAACGCTTTTCCTGGGAAGCGAACATCCGCGACTCGCGGAGCATCGTCTCGGCCATCGTCTTGCTCTCATCCTTGGGCGGCACCCAAATCGGTTCGCCCACCCAGGCGCCGAACGGCTCGAGTTCTTGATCGAGGGTGAACGGCTTCGCCGTTGCGGGATCGACGATCGAAGGGGTCACGCGTCGCTGCGACGGGATCGCACGGGTCTGGGCCGAAGGTAATGGATTCTGCGGCCGCTGGATGGTCCGAGGCATGTTAAGTCTCCAACAGTAAGAGGTGACGCAATGCCGAACTCAAGCCCGCTGTGGATGAGGTTTGCGACCTCGGATTTCTTAACATCCGGTCTCGGAGAGGCCAGCCACAGTGGGTTCTTGAAACCGATTCAAAATGCTTGGAATGCGCTGAGATTGTATTCGCCTGTCGCCAGGGGATCTTGGTTTCAATCCTAAGGGTGCCGTGTCAGAAAGGAGGAATCGCAGGAAAGCGATTTTTGTCTAAGTCGATGGAAATATTTTTTGACTCTTGTCCGCAAGCTTACCCATTTTGACCAATGGTAGACAAACGAATTCGCTGCGAAGCGGATTCTAGGGAAGTTGAACAGACTTCCTCGCCATTTCCCAGGAGCCGTGGGATTTAAACCAGCCAAGGATCGCTCTCACACCAACCGGCGATAAGCCTCGGTCACCGAGGCCGAGCCGTATTTGCGTTCCAGGCGGCGGATCGTGAAGTGCGCCCGCGCGATATCTTGGAAGTGGCCGATGAAGTAGGTGTTGATCAGCGCCCCGCCCCGCCTACCGCTCCGATCACCGGGATCGCTTGGGCGGCCAGCTTCTCGCTCACCACCACGCCAACCGCTTGCCGATCATCGACAAGCGCCGAGCAGCCACCGGGGCGTCTCGGGAAATGTAATCCAGGAGAATGACATTCTGCCGGGTGGCCAAAAACAGATAGTGAACATAAGTATATATTTGATATAATGGCATCAAAACTGTATCCGTCGGCAGTCATTGAAAAAACGCAGCCCTAGGCGCGAGCGCTACCGGTCTGCGCGCTTCCTGAAATGGCCAAAAACGAAAGGAGGACCCTCCCCAAAACCTTGTCCCCTTCGGCAAAGTTTGGCCGCTTGGGGAGAAAACAGAGATATCGTTGGCCGCTTCGCAAGATTCCCGAGGATTACCGACTTTTGTATGAAAAATCGATCGCTCCAATAAAAAATCGAGATGCTCCCAACGCAAAAAACGCGCTGCTAAGTTGACCGTCTTGACCAAGTTGACCGTCTTGAAATGAGAATCACTGACTTAGGGGCGATCGCGGCGACGAGGTTCAGATCATTCCAGTTTCAAAGAACTCAACAGACGAGCAGCGTGATGAATGGTGATGAAATAGACAATGTCGCCCTCGACTCGATAAATCAATCGATAGTTGCCTTGCAAAATTTCTCGATATGTTTTGGATTCATCCTCGTGGATAAAACTGCCAAGCAAAGGATTGGGCTGCAGGAGTTCGACCTTGTCGATCAGTTTCTGCCCGAAGCGACGAGCAGCCATCGGCGCATCTCGGGAAATATAATCCAGCAGCGCTTCAAAATCTTCGAGGGCCTGATTCGTCCAAATCAGTCGAGCCACTTTTTCAACCGTTGCTTTGCGGATTCATGAGAGATGACTTCACCAGCCACGATTTGTTTTTCGCCGATTTCAATTTTTTCCGCCAGATAGACTCGCTCAAGAAACGAATCGAGATCGACGTCTTCTTGAAACGTATCCAACACTTGGAGGACTTTTTCTTTCTGCATTTTAGAATCCTCAACAAAGAGTATGCCCGCTGTTCCATTATACAGACGAAATCAAGCAAGCCGCAGGCTGGCGATTCGTTGAATCGCGGCTGGGCCCTATTTAACGATTTACGCCCCGAACTTCGCAAGCCGACCGGCGTTCGCCAGGGCGAGCACCATGAGATATTTCGCCTCAAACTGCCCGAGCCCGCCCCTAAGACATTCGGCTTCGCCGAAGGTTTCGCAGGGGTCCGTGCGGCAGTTGTCGGCCACCAGCAGCGTCGGCACGGGATGCCAACTGTGGCTCGCGAGCATGCTCGGCGTGCTGTGATCGCCCGTGCAAATAAATACGTCGGGCTTGAGGGCCATGATCCGTGGGATGCAACCGTCGACCTCTTCGGTCTTTTTTACCTTCGCGTCGAAGTTGCCGTCCTCGCCGGTGCTGTCGGTGTACTTGAAGTGGATGAAAAAGAAATCGTATTTAGACCAATTCTCTTCGAGCACGGCCATTTGCTCGTCGAGCGTTTGTGCTTGGCCGAGGATGTCCATACCCACCAACCGCGCGAGACCTTTGTACATCGGATAGACGGCGATCGCGGCGGCGCGAAGGCCATAGACTTCTTGATAGCTTGGAAGACTCGGTTTGGGAGAAAAACCCCGCAGCGTGCAGCAATTCGCTTTGGGTTGACCGGCCAAAATTTCTTTGGCCTGTTTGACGAATTCCGCGGCGACTTGAGCGGTCTTCTGACTATCGATACTAATTGCCCGAGGTTCCAGGGGAGGCACGCTCACCATCTGCGGATCGGTGTCAGCCACGTTGCCTCCGAGACCCTCACCACGAAACACGACGACGAAGCGATGTTCCTTCACCGGCTCGACGAAGACTTCAACCCCTGCAATCGAAACTTGACGGAGTCGAATGGCAAGCGGTGTGCTTTCCTCGCTCGGAATTCGTCCCGCGCGGCGATCGATAATGTTGCCGAAGGGATCGATGGTGCAGAAGTTTGCGCGGATCGCGACGTCGCCTTCTTGGAGTTCAAACCCGATGCCGGTCGCTTCGAGCGCGCCGCGGCCGATGAGATATTGCAGCGGGTCGTAACCGAACAAGCCGAGATGGCCGGGACCGCTGCCGGGGCTGATGCCTGGCATCACAGGAATGCTGCTGCCGAGGATACCGCGTTTAGCAAGCGCGTCGAGGTTCGGGGTGTTGGCGGTTTCCAGTTCGGTGAGTCCCCCCGGTTGCTGGGGCAGACCGCCGAGGCCATCGGCGACGAGCATCACGATCTTGGTTGTGTTCTTAATGTGCAGTTGGCGGGTGAGCAGGTGCATATCCATGGCAATAGGCGGTCGTGTTTGGCGGCTGGTGGAGAGCGTTATGCCTACCATCGTCGCTATCTAGGGCGATCTGACAAGGGTCACCAGTATCAGCGATATTGTGGGGACATGACGGCTGAACAAAACAGGGTTAGAATCGCGGTTGCTGCCCAGCTTCTACGAATTTTGCGTCAATCGAAAGGATACCCATGGCCGCAGTCAACATCACCTACGACCCAAGCGGAACCTACTTGCCGGAGCATGGGTTGGCTCCCGACTCGTTGGGCAAAGTGGCCCCGCGGCTATTGGCGGCGCGCGATGAGGTGTTGACCGACGCCAAACTTTGGGCCGAGGGTGTCACGGTCCCCGCCGACAAGTGGCCCTTCGACGCGGGATTCCACAACCTGCCCGAGCGGCTGCTCGCTGAATACGAAGCGAAAGGCCCCGAGAGTGAAGTGGGCCGCATCATTGCCACGGCCAATCGGCTCGCCGCGGTGGTGGATCGCGCGGTGCTGCTGGGAATCGGCGGTTCCTATATGGGGGCTCGCGCGTTGCTCGAGGCGTGTTGCCATCCCTATTACAACGAAATTTCGCGCGAGGCCCGCGACAATCGGCCGCGAATCAGTTTTGAAGGAAACAATGTCGATAACGACGCTCTGACGGGATTGTTCGATCTATTACCCGAGAAGTCTTCTGCCGACCACGTGGCCGATCGTTGGGGGATCGTGGTGATCAGCAAAAGTGGCGGGACGTTGGAAACCGCCGCGGCGTTTCGGATTTTGCTCGCACGGCTGGAACAAACACTCGGAGCAAATCGTGCGCAACTCGCCGACTTAGTGGTTCCTGTTACCGGCACCAGCGGCAAGCTATTCGATCTAGCGACCGCGATCGGTTGCCGCGAAATCTTTCCCGTGCCCGACGGCGTGGGAGGTCGCTTTTCGGTGTTGTCGGCGGTTGGGCTCTTGCCCGCGGCGATCATGGGGCTCGATATCGTGAAACTTTTGGAAGGTGCGGCGGCAATGAACGAGCATTTCGCCACCTCGGCCGTCGGCGAGAACGTCCCGCTCGACTACACGGGGATTTGCCATCTCATGGAAACAGAGTGCGGTTGCGACATTCGCTTGCTCTCCACTTGGGGCAAGCGGCTCGAAGCCCTCGGCTTGTGGTACGATCAATTGCTTTCGGAAAGTCTGGGCAAACAAGAACGGGGGGCAATGCCGCTCACCGTGGTGAACACCCGCGACTTGCACTCCCGGGGCCAGCAGCATCAAGAAGGCAAGCGAGACAAGCTGATTACCAACATCATTGTTGAAAAGTGCGCGACCAAGCCGGTTGCCATCGGCCAGAGCGACCTCAATCAAGACGGCCTTAATGAACTCGCTGACAAGACAATTCCCGAAGTGCTCGCGGCAGCCACGCAGGGGACAAACCAAGCCTACCGCGAGGACAACCGTCCGACGGCCGCTTTGCATCTGCCGGAGATCAACGAATTTGTGATAGGGCAATTGTTTCAGATGTTCATGCTGGCGACCGTGCTGGAAGGACGGATGATCGGGATCAATCCGTACGGTCAACCGGGGGTTGAAGCCTACAAGAAAAACATGAACGCGATCCTGCGGGCGAAGTAGCGCGAAACCGCAAGCGATGTGGTGCGCGCGTTTGAGGGTTTGATGTTCAACAGACGAAATTTATCGCTTGCGGTTTCGCGGTGAGGAACTCAAAACCAT
The DNA here is from genome assembly GCA_041747595.1 of Bythopirellula sp. Lineage (GTDB taxonomy): Bacteria > Planctomycetota > Planctomycetia > Pirellulales > Lacipirellulaceae > Bythopirellula. The sequence continues at coordinate 3,204 of JBGTEU010000496.1, read as the reverse complement.
GGTTGCAGCTTACCATTTGATTTGGACAGGCTACGGCCATTGGCTTCCCAATGATCCGCGGGGGAGTACTTCGCATCAACTCCGTTGTGCAAAGATCGCTCCGCTAGGCGAGTTGCATTTTGGAAGGAAGCGTATTCAACCCGCGGGACAGGTGATTCGTGAATTTTACGATGCAGCACGTGGCTTTCTGAAGCATAAACTATTGACCTTTGACCAAAAGCAAATCGAGAACATCGGTCAATGTTTTGCGGATGTAACAAAGGAGCGTGAGTACACTTGCTACGCATGTGCGAATATGCCGGATCATGTGCATCTGGTGATTCGCAAGCATCGGGATAAGGCGGAGGAAATGATCGCCAAATTTCAAGATGCGAGCCGATCAACACTGCAAAATGAGCTTGAAAATCACCCAGTATGGGGTGGCCCGGGGTGGAAAGTCTTTCTCGATACTCGTGACGACATCACGCGCACGATTAGCTATGTTGAGAAAAATCCTATAAAGATTGGGCGACCCGCGCAACGCTGGTCCTTTGTCAGAGCGTATGATGGTTGGTTACCGGGGCAAATAAGAATCGCGAAACCGCAAGCGAGGAAGTGAATATGTTCGAGGATTTATCACGATTAGGTTTCAAATCAACGCTTTCGGTTTCGCGCTGGATCGTGGCGCTTACGTTGGTCACCCAGGCCCACGCCGCGACACTCGAGTGGAAATTTACTCCCGGCGATGAGCAGAATTATCGGCTCACGCAGTCGGCCCGCCTGTCGAGCGGCGCGGCCGATGCGCTCAAACAATTTGTCGCGGTGAAGCAAGAGCTTGATCTCGCGTGGCGCGTGATCGAAGTCACCGCCGAGGGGAACGCCAAGATTTCGCTGCAAGTGTCGGCGTTTTCATTTCTGGCGACCGGTCCCGACGGCCAAGAAGTTCGCTACGACAGCGAATCAACCGAGGAGCCGCAAGGTTACGCCGCGATGCTGCTTCCCATTGGCAAGCGGCTCGCCGAATCGCAAGTGGAACTCACGATGACTCCGACCGGCGAAGTCACCGACGTGAAACTTCCCGACGATTTGGCCGAGGCGGTGAAGTCTGTCCCTGGCGGAAAAAAGTTTGCACAGGACGGCGGTTTGAAAAGTTTTGAGGCACTCGCTCGCTTGGGTGCGCCCCACACACTTCCGGAGGGAGAAATCATCGACGGTAAGAGTTGGACCGAAATGCGTCACATGGAACTACCCGTGTTTGGTCCCGTCGCAGCGGAGTTTGCGTATGGAATCAAAGGGCCCCTCGCGGAAAACAAAATCACCGTGGAACAACAAATGACGATTGATGCCAAGTCGCAGCCGGGAGCGGAACGCCTCGATTTAGTGAACCAAAAATCGTCGGGCACGATTGAATTCGATCCGCAAGCGGGCCGCCCGGAGAGTTCGACTTTGAACTACGAAGCCGAACTCGAGCAGGCGGGGCATGACGAAGGACACATGAAGTTGGAACACACGATCGAGTTCCGCCGCTTGGCCGACGACTCGCAGTGAGTGATTGCTACTCGGCGGGCTGCTTGTTTCGGTCGATAAGCTGGACCTGGATTTCGTCCCCTTCCACGCGCGTGGGGTACGACGCGATTTTGAGTCGGGGATTGTCACGCCAGGTGCCGTCGCAAACGTCGAAGCACCAGGCATGCCAGGGGCAAGTGACCGAACCATCCTCGTTCAACTGTCCCGCGCCCAGCGAAGCCCCCATGTGCGGGCAGAGATCGTCGATGGCATGGTACTCGCCGTCGCGATTGAACACGGCGACCAGGTGCTTGCCAATGGCAAAAGTCCCCCCCTGCCCTTCGGGAATGGCCCCCACTTTGGCCACGGTGATAAATTCAGACATGGAACGCCACGCTAAAAAATATTCGAGAAACGAGACCTCCTAAACTACTCAATCCTAGCCGCGAGTGGTAGCTGCGTGGAATTCACGCTCACCGTGGGCGACCGCCTGCGGCCATTAGACGCTGGTTGAAAGCAACATTGCCGATTATCTTAATAGTTCACCCGTTACCACCCCGTCACAGATAATATGTCGAATCCCGGCAAAGACATTTCGCTCCGTGATTTCCAGCAACTCATCCGCAAGATGTATCTGGAAAAAGACATGGCACGCGGAGTCGACGGCACGTTTATGTGGCTGATGGAAGAAGTGGGCGAATTGGCCGCGGCGCTTCGCGAAGGGACGCCCGAGGAACTCGCCGCCGAGTTTGCCGACGTGTTGGCATGGCTCACGACGATTGCCAACGTGGCGGGTATCGATCTCACCGCTGCGGTCGCCGAAAAATATGGATCAGGCTGTCCCGGTTGCGGCCTGCTGGTATGTACTTGCGACGACGCGGAGAAACCATGATCAGCCGGGACACGACCAGCCGCACTTCCCGGCGAATTCGGGCGTTCGATCGCCATATGTATTCGCATCGCGTCGGACTAAATAGCTCCCGGGAGCGCCGGCCCGCTGTGTTGGCCCAGCTAGCCGATACCAGGCCGTCGCTCAGCTCGCGCGATTCTATGCACGGCGTTTTCGTGGCCGCACTGGTCTGCCTGGGGCTGGGGGCAAGTCATGCCTGGGCTCAGGATCAGCGGGAGGAAGGTCAGCCGCCTCAGCAACCTCGGATACTTTCCGTCGAGGCCGGTTTTTTGGGTAACTACAAAGTCGGCTACTGGTCACCCGTCGTGGTAAATCTGGAAGCGGGGCCCGACCCGATCACGGCCGAAGTGATTCTGGAACTTCCCGACGGCGACGGTTCGCCTTCGCAGGTGCTCAGTCGATTGCCGGTTTCGCTTTCGCCCGGTCGCCCTCTTGCCCGGGTCGCGATGTATGCGAAGTTCGGCAACACCGAAGGCGGGCTGTTGGTTCGGCTCGTGGCCGACGGACGAGAAATTGCCCGGAAACGGTTCGATACGGATTTGCAAGCTGATGCCCGCCACATTCCTTATGGGATGCCTGCGACCCAGGAACTGTTCCTCACGATCGGCGGCGAAACGGGCCTGAAGTCCGCCCTACTTCGCGGTCGACCCGAGGCAGAGCAGACAGTTCAAATCGTGGCCATTGCAGATGTCCGGTTGCTGCCCACGCGCTGGTACGGCTACGAAAGCGTGGACGCGGTGGTCATTTCCACCAGGCAAGTCGAACGGTTCGCAGCCCTTTCGTCGACATCCGCCCAGGCCGAGGCGCTC
>JBGTEU010000495.1:0-2545 GCA_041747595.1 Bythopirellula sp. | reverse complement strand
CAGTTGATGTTCACTATCCGCTGGTGGCATGCGCACGTCTGAATCCGACTCCGAGATGCGAAGATACAACTCACTTTCCTCAGGCGAATGTGGCTTAACGATGCTGGTAATGCCAAGATCTGCTAACAGCCCCTCGCGGGTATCGAGTCGCAAATCGGCTTGCCGAGATTGCGGGTCAGGTCCATGACAGCTAAAGCAGTTTGCTGAAAGGATCGGGCGAATCTGCCGATCAAACCGAATTTCTTCGGCGTTGGCGATAGAATTGCCAATAGCAGCAATCACCAATGCAACAATTGTCAGCCTACTCAAGAAAAGTTGTCGAAGCATCCAACTCGGCCCTTCGCTTCACATGACAGCCTGCGAATTCTAGTTTGACAGTTCGCATATGTTTCAGGCTGCGGATAATCTACTATATTGCAGTCAAGGATTATTATCACCATCCCATTGATCTTTAGCCAGAGTTAATTCTATTTGGAGCCGGAGAGAAAGTGAGACCCTTTTAAAGCTTGTCTCACGCAGGCTATTTCAACCGCTTTGATGCCTCTGCAAAAGCCTATTGGCTAAATCGGAAATAGGGGACTAGGCACTTTCACTGTCCTTGACTTTTCTTCTCGACGAACTGACCGCCTACAGATTCTACTGACAGGTATGCGGTGCAACTTGTTCTCTTGCGTAGTGCCCCGCTCAACCATCGGTCGTGCCATTGATTTGGTAGACACTACTGATCACCTCCATGAGGAATCTTGATGGCCTGGAATCACAAACCGTGGACTGGAGTATTCGCCGCAACACTCTGTCCCTTTCGCGAGGACCAAACGATTGACGAAAGTGGCTTGGCCGAGTACATACTCGACTTAGCGAGCGTCGAGGATTTGCAGGGCCTTGTTTGCAACGGCCACACGGGCGAGGTGATGTCGTTGCTGCCTCGCGAGAGGCAACACGTAACAAGAATTCTGGCCGATGTCGTATCTCGATCGCCTCGCAAGCTGAAGGTCATTTCCGGTGTGATGGCCGAGGGAACGATGGAGGCGATTGAGCACGCGATTGCGGCTCGAGAAGCTGGTGCCGATGCGATCTTGCTGATGCCTCCGCACCATTGGCTTCGCTTTGGGCGAGCCCCCGCCACGGCAATCTCTTTCTGCACAGAGGTAGCCGATGCCGCTGGCATCGACATTGTGTTGCACCAATATCCCGCGTGGACCAAAGCCGGTTACTCGTTGGAGGAGATGATCGAGATCGCTCAGCATCCCCGTGTGGTCATGATCAAAATGGGAACACGCGATATGTCTCGTTGGTTGTATGACTACGAATCGATCAAGTCCTCGTCCCCCAATGTTAGCGTCGTAACCTGCCATGACGAATTCTTGTTGCCAACGCTTTTTGAGGCAGCCGACGGGGCCTTGATCGGCTTTGCGGGCTTTGCACCACGTTTGATGGTCGAATTGGTTCACTCGGCACTCAACGGTGATTTCCGCCGAGCCAAGCTTGCTCAAAAGATTGTCGCTCCTCTGGCGAGATTAATTTACAACTTTGGCGAACCCGGTTGCAGTGCCCATCAGAGGATGAAAGTTTCTCGCTGGTTGCTCGGTCGTTTCCCAAGCCCCCACTTTCGTCGACCGATCCCTCCGCTGGCAGAAGCTGATATTGAGGGCATCCGTCGTGCCCTCGTCAAGATCGATCCTCAACTGTAAATAGTGAACTCTCACCCAGATTTCGCATTAAAACATAGGCTTGCACCCAAATGTCCGTGGATTGCATCGACGTCTTTTGTCATTGCCTCACCCCTCGGTACTGTGCCGGTGTTTCCAAAGTGTCGGACCGTCCACTTCAGATGTTCGAACGTGCGCAGCGCATCCGCACAATGGTCGATCTCGAAGAGCGTCTCCGAGTGATGGACATGTTTCCCGGCTACCGACAAGTCGTATGTCTTGCTTCGCCGCCGGTCGAGGTGCTTGCTCCTGACCATTCGGTTGAGTTGACCCGCATCGCAAACGAGGAAATGGCGCAGTTGGTTGAGAAGAGCGACGGGCGAATCTGCGGATTTGTGGCTGCGTTACCTATGAATAACGTCGAAGCGAGCATTCAAGAAGCAGCTCGAGCAATCGACTTCCTGGGAGCGGTGGGGGTGCAATTCTACACCAATGTTTGCGGCACTCCGCTAGACGCTGCAGAAATTCGCCCTCTCTGGGATTCTATTCACACCCACGATCGACCAATTCTTCTGCACCCCTTACGACCTATGTCCGTCCCGGATTATCCTGGTGAGGAGTACTCTAAATTCGACCTATGGTGGGCGATCGGTTGGCCCTACGAGACCACGCTCGCTATGTGCCGAATTGCACTTGCCGGAATTTTCCAACAGTTACCTCGCTTAAAGATCGTGGCCCACCACGTGGGCGGGTACGTTCCCATGCTGGCCGGCCGACTTGGTCCGGGCATGGAACTCTTTGGGACTAGGAACCCTCCGGGTGTAAACAACGCCGGAAAGTGGCCGTTGAAGGAGTCGCTCGTCCAGGCATGCTCAAGATTTCATGCGGATACCGCT
>JBGTEU010000494.1:0-4779 GCA_041747595.1 Bythopirellula sp. | reverse complement strand
GGACCCACTCCTGGACCAACCGCGCACGACGGCTCTTGATCCGCTGGGAAAAGAAAGTCGCCAACTATCTCGCCTTCTTGCATCTTCAGTTCGCTCTCACCGCATTACGCGCCGCAAAGGTTCTCGGATAGGCTCTAAGTAAACCACGGCAATCAGCTTCGGAGCGTAGTAGAAGATTTCGTATAGCCATTCCATCGAGGAAAGCTGGTGATCGCTGATTGAAGATAACATCAGGTTGAAAATACCAATCACCACAACAAAGGAAGCTTCCATGCCAGCAAGAACAAGAAAAAATGTGCGCCAACGACCGACGGATACAACAAAAAATGCCGACATCAAATAGATAAAACATATCAAAGCTGAAAAAATAGCCCACGACCATATGACCATCCACTGCACGATTGCTGGCGCTGAATTGAACGAATGGATATTACTCGCATCAACATTGGATCTAAGAAAAGAGGTGACCATTAACAGCATACTCAAATGCCATACGAGGCCCGCAGAACCTAACAAGAGCAGACCCTGCCCCGGTTCGTGAAAGAATTTGCGGCGCTGCGTATTCCAATATATGCCAAAGCCCAACGTCGTAACCGATAAAGTTTGCAGAAGATAGTCGACAAGAAACTGTGGCGCAGCTCCGAAATGGGAGAACTGTTCGGCTCCGTTCAAGAATCTGGAAACTGACAGCGCTGCCGCTGCCACCACTGTCCACGCCAAAAAGTGATGAACCCTTAGCGGTGGCAATTCCGTGTTGTAAAGCGTTTCATAGTTGAGCATGACCGTATCTCGGATTGAGATCGCATCCATCGCGTGATAACAGAGGTCCCCTCACTTGTATCTCTGCGCCTTCGCGCCTTGGCGAGCCACGCTACCGCACCACCGGCGCAAATCGATCCTGCAGCGCCTCAACTTCCATCTCCTCCTCACGCAGCGCTTCCATCGCCGCGATCGCCGCGGTGGCGGCTTCGATGGTCGTGAGACATGGCACGCCCGCTTGAATGGCGGCGGCGCGGATTTTTCCCTCGTCGGTTCGAGCACCCTTGCCGCGCGGGGTGTTCATCACGAGGGCCACTTCGCCGTTGGCGAGAAAATCGAGGAGATTGGGATGCCCTTCGCGGATTTTCTTTACTTCGCGCGAGGGAATCCCCGCAGCGGCGAGCACCTTGGCGGTCCCTTCAGTTGCTAAGAGCGAATACCCCATGTCGTGCAGCCGCCGGGCGAGCTCGATCACTTGAGGCTTGCCCCGATCCGCGACGCTGACAAACACATTCCCTTCGGTGGGGAGCACCGTCCCCGCAGCGAGCTGGCTCTTGGCGAACGCCATGCTGAACCGCGGGCTGATTCCCATCACCTCGCCCGTGCTGCGCATCTCGGGACCGAGCACGATATCAACCCCCGCGAATTTTATGAAGGGCAACACGCTTTCTTTCACGGAAACGTGACTCGGTATGGGATCTTCGGTGATCCCCTGCTCGGCGAGCGATACACCCGCCATCACCTTCGCCGCGATAAGGGCCACCGGCATCCCTGTCGCCTTAGCGACGAACGGCACGGTACGGCTCGCGCGCGGGTTGACTTCGATGACATAGATAACGGGACGTTGTGAGGCGCTAGGCGCTAGGCGCGAGTCAGAAGAGCTTTGATCTAGCGCCTGTTGACTAGCGTCTAGCGCCTCTTCCCACCTCACCGCGAACTGCACGTTCATCAGCCCGACGACATTCAATTCGCGGGCGAGCGCGGCGGTCGCCTCGCGGATTTCCTTGACCACGGGGCCGGGCAAACTGTAGGGCGGGATCGCGCAGGCCGAATCGCCCGAGTGAATCCCCGCTTCTTCGATGTGTTCCATGATGCCGGGGACGATCACGTCGCGGCCGTCGCAGATGGCGTCGACGTCCACCTCGGTTGCCCCTTCCAAGAACCGATCCAACAAGACCGGCTGACCCTGCGCGACGATAAACGCCTCGGCGGTGAATTTTTCGAGCTGCTGTTGGTCGTAACAAATTTCCATCGCACGACCCCCAAGCACAAAGCTCGGTCGCACCAAGAGGGGATAACCAATCTTCGCTGCCACCCGGCGGGCTTGGTCCATGGTGCGAGCGATGCCGTTGGCCGGCTGCTTCAGGTTGAGTCGTTCCAAAAGTTGCTGGAACTTTTCCCGATCCTCCGCCATTTCGATGGCATCAACGCTCGTGCCGATGATTGGCACACCGGCAGATTTCAGCGCTCGCGCCAAATTGAGCGGCGTCTGCCCGCCAAATTGCACGATCACGCCGTCGGGCTCAACCCGGTCACAAATGTTGAGCACGTCTTCCACCGTGAGCGGCTCGAAGAACAACAGATCGCTCGTGTCGTAGTCGGTGCTCACTGTCTCGGGATTCGAGTTGACCATGACCGACTCGATCCCCAGCTCGCGCATGGCGAAACTCGCGTGGCAGCAGCAATAGTCGAATTCGATCCCCTGCCCGATTCGGTTCGGCCCGCCACCTAGAATCATAATCCGCTTCCTGCCGGGCGGCTTCGGCGGCGTCTCGTCCTCGGTTTCATAAGTGGAATAGTAGTACGGCGTGTACGCTTCAAACTCCGCCGCACAGGTGTCGACCGATTTAAACGTGGCGACGATGCCGAGCTCTTTTCGTCGCTCGCGGACTTCGATTTGCGTCGTCTGCAGCATGATCGCGAGTTGCCGGTCGGAAAAACCTTGCCGCTTGGCGGTTCGTAACAGTTCCGGCGAAAGATTGTCCCAACTGCCAGCGGCACGAATGAGCTCTTCCGTCTCGACAATCTCGGCAAGGTTATCGAGGAACCAGGGATCGATGCCGGTGAGTTCGTAAATGCGCTCGGTGGACATGCCACTCTTGATGGCGTAACGCAGATACCAAACGCGTTGCGGACCGGGGCGGGAAAGCTTTTCCTTGATCTCTTCGTCGCTCGGTTGCAGGTCGGTTCCCCACAAGTCGCTGCCATCGCAACCAAAGCCAAAGCTGCCGACTTCCAATCCCCGCAACGCTTTTTGAAACGATTCCTTGAACGTGCTTCCAATGGCCATCGTCTCGCCGACGCTTTTCATCTGCGTGGTGAGGGTGTCGTCGGCTTCGGGGAACTTCTCGAACGCGAATCGCGGCACTTTCGTCACGACGTAATCGATGGTCGGCTCGAAGCAGGCCGTTGTCTTGCGGGTGATGTCGTTGGGAAGCTCGTGCAGACGATAACCGACGGCGAGCTTCGCCGCGATCTTGGCAATCGGAAACCCCGTGGCCTTCGACGCCAGCGCACTCGAGCGGCTCACCCGGGGATTCATCTCGATCACGATCATGCGGCCCGTGTTGGGATGGATCGCGAACTGAATATTCGAGCCGCCCGTTTCGACGCCAATTTCCCGGATGACGGCAAGACTCGCATCCCGCATCCGCTGGTATTCCTTGTCGGAGAGCGTCTGCGCGGGGGCCACCGTGATCGAATCGCCGGTATGCACTCCCATCGGATCGAAGTTTTCAATCGAGCAGATAATGACAACGTTGTCGTCTACGTCGCGCATCACCTCCATTTCGTATTCTTTCCAGCCGATGATCGACTCCTCGATCAGCACTTCCTTGGTTGGCGATTGATCGAGACCCCGGCGGACGAGCTCGTCGTATTCCTGCCGGTTGTAAGCAATCGCCGAGCCGCTGCCCCCCATCGTAAAGCTTGGACGCACCACGGCGGGGAGCCCGATGTCCAGAATCAGCGCGCGGGCTTCATCGAGATTGTGTACCGTCTTGCCACGGCAAACCTCCAGGCCGATCTTGTGCATTGCCTGCTTGAAGCGCTCGCGGCTCTCGGCCTTGTCGATCACGTCGGCGTTCGCGCCGATCATCTCGACGCCATATTTTTCCAAGACGCCGTGCTTCTCGAGCGCCATCGCGACATTGAGACCCGTCTGACCCCCGAGAGTAGGCAACAGCGCGTCGGGCCGTTCGGCTTCGATCACCTTGGCGACGATCTCCCACGTGAGCGGCTCGATGTAAGTGCGATCCGCCGTCGCGGGGTCGGTCATGATCGTCGCGGGGTTGCTGTTGACGAGAATCACCTCGTAACCTTCCTCGCGGAGGGCCTTGCACGCCTGCGTACCGGAGTAGTCGAACTCGCACGCCTGGCCAATCACGATGGGGCCCGAGCCGATGATGAGAATGCGGTGAATATCGTCGCGGCGAGGCATGGCAAACAGAGAGGCTAGTGGTTAGTTGCTAGAAGCCAGGGTACGGCGCTAGCCGCGATCCGACGGCTCGCCGGTCTTCGGCGAAGCATCAAAACGAGGGTAAAATCGCTCGATTTTAGCCCGAAAATGAGGTGGGCGAAAGGGGCGGGCGATTGCTGTAGACTCCGCCGAGCCAACCAGATTAGCATCAAAACAGCCCAAAATTCTTTTTCGCTGCCAGGAGGCTGCTGTGACTCGCTTTTCGGCTCTCTTGATTTGTTGCTGCGCTGTCACCACGTTCGCAGCCGCCCCCACTGCACAAGTTACTCCGCAGGCCAACATCGCAGGCTCGAAACAGCAGTTCGACTCACTTCAAGCCGCCATCGATGCCGCCCCCGAGGGCGCAACCATCGAGATAAGCGAAGGCCGTTTCGACGAAAGAGTCACGATTACAAAATCACTGACGCTTGTCGGGGCGGGATTTGACTCGACGATTTTGGGCCCGACTGAGGAAGCGCAACTCGCCATTTCTGGGCGGTGGGAAGAACTCGCGAGTCGTGTTGATTCCATCACGAGGAACCTGGGACAATTGCAACCTCGCC
>JBGTEU010000493.1:0-8151 GCA_041747595.1 Bythopirellula sp. | reverse complement strand
TGTGACGAGCATCGCTAAATGATCCGAGTGATCGGCTACGATTTGGTTGGCCCATGCCACTACATCGTCGCGTGGCCCCCATTCCAGCGCTAGGACCAGCCAGTCTTTTCCGCCCGCGCTGAATGTATGATAGGAATTGTCGGTCTTGCCGGCTTCAAAAAAGTCCCCGATTGAGGGCTGATTGGCGTAGTAAGATCCTGGACCGAAAAACTCAGGCTCGTTGAACATAGAAGTACGATCGCCCGAAAATCCATTGGGGCCGTAGTCATGATTGCCTAAAGCGATTGCATAGGGAACCACGTCATTGAGCCGGTTCATAGAATCAAATCCGCGACTCCACTGGACGAAATTGTTGTGTTCAGTGACATCGCCTTCGTGCAGTACGTATTTGATGTTGTGTGATGCTGTGTGATCAGCAATCCATTGAGTCTGCGTTGTAAAATGCGGAAAGTTAAACTCAGTGTAGTCTTGAGTGTCAGGCAACACTGCCAATGTCCACGAGCCCGGTTGAATAGGTAAAGCGGCGGCCAGGCCGAAGGCCGGTAGTATGGCTAAAAAAACTAATGACGACATAAAAAATGATCGGATATAAGTGTCCACAAATACAATCGAACAATCATGTTGCCTGACCATCGGATTCCGCCTGAGTAGTGAAGCTTGAATAAGAGCTAACGTCCTGACGAGCGCATCAGCAATCCCGCCTGTTCTTATATTATTATGGCAAGTGTCTCCTTGAAAAAACGGAATTAAAATCTGTGATTTTCCGCAGGTTCTATCGGATGAATGAACCTGGCCTTAAAGGGGGAGGAATTCCTGAATCGTCCGTCTGCCCGCGTCCCGCGAGGGGCGTCATACCTGAGACATCAGGAAACCAGTGTCGCGTGGAAGAAGGACGGGCACCGCTCATCGACGTTGATCAACGGATGGTCGCTCGTTAGCGCCGATGAGCGCTCATTAGCGGTGTTCTACTCCGTAGTTCTTCTCAATACTAAGTCACCCGGAACCGCTTCCAATGTTAGTCACGTTCAATTCGGCCGCCGAAGAAATATTGAAATTTCACATGTAGACGTGTTATTTCACAAAGCAAATGGTTAGCAATTTTGAATTGACTGTTTTAGCACTTTGATTGAATATCAATGTAGGAAGATACAGTTGTGGAAGTACGTGCTCAACTACTTTTCAATGGCTTCTGATGGCCGACTATTTGAAGTGAGTGGTTCCACACCCAGAGGCATCTCGTCAAGTTGGCCGGATGCGATCGAGATGAGAGATGCAGCGTCGTGTTTAAGAAACTATTCCGGTTATTGCGACATCGAGGCGGAGAGGATGAGGGCTAGGCTTGCCTTTCGGCAATCGAAAACAGGCCCGGCAGGAAAGAGTCGTGGGCAGCGGCTTGGCAACTTCATGTGAGTCACGAATTTTGTTTACTTACTTGTGAGGGAGAGACTAATGAAGAACGGTTTACACTTATTATTGGCAATTAGCGCAGTTGCCTGGTGCTGTGCGGCTTCCCTGGGTCAAGCGGCGACCCTGTCTTATGTTGGCGCCCAATTTAGTTTGCCGTTTGGCGGTTTGGCAGGCGCTTCAAGTCCGCCTTATCTGACTGCGGGTTGGAGAACTAGCCATGCCGACAATATTTACGCGGTTGGTTCCAGCTTTCCCGATCAATACTACGGTACGGCGGGTTGGGCTCTGTTTGCCGCCACATTCTCCTATCCAAATGCTAACGTGGCTAACAATGTCAATATACCGATCGCTGGAAATGCTACTTACCAAAACATATACGATCTGCCGGCTTGGGTTACGGGATCGCAAATTCATGCCACACGACTCGCCGGTGGTAGCCCTTACGCCTTGATTGATGATCCTCGCCTGATGAACGGTATTCGTCATTGGTCGTTTGACGGCGTGAACTATCCCCCCGCTGAGCCGGGTAACAACACCGGACAGAATCCGTATGTCAGCATTGGCTTCATCGTCGGCAATGCTACGACGTTGGATCCCAACAACAACCCCGATCGTTGGTCCTTCACTGTTGGCCCTGGCACTCCCTCTCATTTCCGCATAGGTGTAATGAACGATGGGTTGAACGATGCCAATTTTGCCTCCGATTCAATTCTCATGCGTAAACTGGGCGACAACGCGAGTCTCGTTACAAGCGGTCTCCTTGGTGGCAAGAATCGCCTGGTTGACATGGTGTTCTTTGATATTGAAGGGGCGCAGGCGGGAGACACGTTTGTTATTTCCGCGTCGGCTAGCAACTCGCGGATTGGCGGCATTTCGTTCGATGTCATTACCATTCCCGAGCCTACCGGTCTGGCTCTCCTGTTTGGTGGCATTGGATTGCTTATGAATTCGAGAGGGCGAATGAGATAGTTTATCAATCGGAAGCTTGTTTCTGGGGAGGTAGTCCTGCTGCCTCCCCAGAAACTAAACAATAGTCCCCTACTCATACTATTAAGTGCTCAATAGCGAACAGATTTTTTTTGTATAAGAGTTTGAGGCCGTTACGGAAAAAGTGAAGAGGTTGGCCATGGAAACAAGAAATCGCTTCGGCCGCTATCGTTGTCGAGCCTTCACGCTCGTAGAACTGCTGGTGGTCATTGCTATCATCGGCGTTTTAGTGGCTTTATTGCTGCCAGCGATTCAGGCAGCGCGAGAAGCCGCGCGGCGCAGCCAGTGTTCCAATAATCTCCGGCAATTTTCGCTGGGGTGCCTCAATTTCGAGAGCGCCAATAAAGCACTGCCCGCCGGTTTTACAACCCGCGAGACCGACAGTGATCTCTACCATACGTGGGCGGCGTACTCATTGCCTTATCTCGAAGCCGGATCAATGTTCGATCAGATTAACTTCAATTTGGCGGCATGGGAGCCATGGACGTTTGCCGGCTACCAATGTCCTCAAAGCGCTCCCTGGACGTACACGCAATTGGACATTCATCTTTGCCCTTCAGATGTTGGTCGGGGTGTCCACACGGGGGCCGCTGCCTGCTTCTCTCATAGCAACTATGTGGCTAATCAAGGGTGGCGACCCTATTGGGTTCAAATCGGAACCGCTCAGGGCCATGAAGCGCGGCTCGCAGAAGAGATGCAGGACTATGCTAATGATCCTGCTCGAAGCGTCGACCTTCGCGGTCCGTTTGAAAAGGTGTTCAGCAGAGATAGTCGAGGGACGCCTTTGAAGGCAATTACCGATGGCACAAGCAATACGGTCATGCTAGGCGAAGTGCGGCAGTTTGCGGGTGAAGATTCTCGGGGGATGCTTTACTTGGCGAGCTCCATGTATGGTCATTTCACCGCTCCGAACACGTCGGCAATGGACTATGTAGAATTTTGTGTTAACGCACCGATGAGTGTTGACGACAGGCTTGGGCAAGTCAATCCGACGGCACCTTGTAGTCAACAATATGCGGCTCCCCCTCGGCGGCATGAACAGACTTCTCGAAGTTCGCATCCGGGAGGAGTCAATCTGGCTTTTTGCGACGGAAGCGTGCGATACATATCTGACAGTGTCGATCTCTCGAACTGGCGGCGAATTTCAACGCGTGCTGGCGAGGAAGTGGTTGATACTCAGTAATAGTTTCTCCTCCGTGATAGATGCTGAAGTGAAGTAACGATGATTAGTAATACTCGGAACAAAAAGGTAGCAGTATGTGCGACGGCATTCTTGCTTTTAGGATGCGGTTCGAGCGGCACGGGTGTTTATGTCACCGGAACTGTGACGTTTGACGGGAATCCCGTGGAGACCGGGCAAATCGCTTTTGAACCTCAACAGGTCGGGGTCATGGCGGTTGCTATGATTGTCAACGGCTCGTATCAACTTCCACGCGAACGCCCCCTCACTCCTGGACGGTATTTGGTCCGGATCACGGCTGACCGATCTACTGGAAAAATGCTTGATAGCAATCCTCGGTCGCAGGAGGACCAGCCCGCAGAAGAAATGGAACAGTTCATTCCTGAAAAGTACAACTTGCGTTCGCAGCTCTACGTAGACGTTGACACGACTCGAGACAAGCACGACTTTATATTGACATCAAACTAACGAGCCAAAGCAGCAGGCTTTGTCACTCTTCTAGGAGGAAAGGCGCGAAACATGAATCGACTTCTTCAGGCAACCGCAATCGTAGCAAGCATGTGCTTCTGCCAGTCGGCAATAGCCGTGAATATGCAATTTCTTGGAACCCAGGAGGACTTAGGTGGTACGTTTTTTCCGACGTATTCATTTCCTCAGAACTCAATATCAAACTGGCGCAGCGATAGCGAAGGACATTTCTTTGCTACTTCCGATGTGATCGGACAGCGCTACTATGCAAAAGACGGCTGGGCGCTATTTGGAACCCAGTTTTCGTTTCCCAATGCCAATCCTCCGGGAGTTGCGAATGCCTTTCTTCCTCCAGAAATTGAAATCAGCAATCCCAATTTCGAGAACTTGATCAATTTACCAAGCTTTGTAACGCAACATCAGATTTTTTCGACCCGGATCGCCGCTGGATGGAGCTATGCGCTGATCGACGATCCCCGCTTGCAGGCCGGCATCCGCCATTGGACATTTGACGGTGAGAATTATCCCCCCGCTGATGGAACTAATGGAACCGGTGTCGTGCCCTACGTGAAGCTAGGTATTCTTGATGGTCGAGATACAATTGCCAACACCGATCCCGCGGAGGCCCCAGCAGGTCGCTGGGGCTTTCAGGTCGGCGCGAACGTGCCGTCGCATTTCCGTATCGGTGTAATGACCGATGGCTTGGATAGTGAGCATTTTTCTCCGGGCGAAGTTTTTATGACGCATCTTGTTGATCAGGTGCCTATCGCATCAGTTAGCACCGGAATTCTCACTCCGAATCGTTTTGTCGACATGCACTTTTTCGACATCCTCAACGCTCAGCCAGGCGATCAATTCTTATTCTCGGCCATGGTGAGTACAGGGACTACGGCAGGCATATCAGGTTTCTCGTTTGATATCATCGTGCCCTTTGTCCCCTCGGGCGCCGACTTCGACGGCGATGGCGACGTCGACGGCCGCGATTTCTTGTTCTGGCAACGGGGCGACTCGCCCAATGAATTGAGCAGCGAGGACTTGGCACTTTGGCAAGCGCAATACGGCACAGGAAGTTTGGTTGCCGGTATTGGCGTGCCGGAACCATCAAGTCTATTACTTGCTTTGTTTGGACTGGCCTGTCTTCGCCGAGTGAAGTATTGATCGAATTATAGCAACGGTGTCCTCCCGCACCCTCTCCCTTTGGCATGTCATGCAACGGGAGAGGGTTTTTTGGTTTCCTCCCCCGAAAGTTTTATTTTCAATAGTCGCGAAATGTATGATGAATGGACGGCCGACCATTTTGCGATACTTACTTCTGGCGATCTGCGTGCTAGTTCTTCCAATGGGCCGAGCATTATTGGCCACGGAACCGGCCTATGAAGGGCACTCCGTTATTTACCTGTCCATCGACGGCCTCCGCTTTCAAGAATTGTTCACCGGAGCGGACGCTCGCCTGATCGATAAAGACATCGGCGGCGTTTACAACCCCGAGGCGATCCGCGGCCGGTTCTGGCATGAGGATCAGCAAGTTCGTCGTGAAAGGTTGATGCCCTTCTTCTGGTCCGTAGTCGCCAAAGAAGGACAAGTCTTTGGTTCTCCCGACGATAACTGCGTGGCCTTGGTGAAGAACGGCAAGTTTTTTTCCTATCCAGGCTATCAAGAATTGCTCTGTGGGTTTCCCGACGAGGCCATCAATTCCAACGACAAAAATCTGAATCCCAATAAATCGGTATTGGAATGGCTCAATGAGCAACCTGAACTCAAAGGCAAAGTGGCTGCCTTCACTTCGTGGGATTTGTTTCCCTATATCTTGAACACCAAGCGGAGCGGCTTGTATGTTAACTCCGGCTGGGAAGAATTCGACTTCATTGACGATCCGACGACCGCAACGCTCCTCAATCGCTCGATGCGCGAGATTCCCCATCTTTGGGAATACGCCCGCTTTGATTATTTCACGGTAGCGGGGGCGATCGAATATTTGCGAGCCAAGGAACCCCGCGTGCTCTATATTTCGCTCGACGAAACCGACGATTGGTGCCACGCAGGACGGTACGATTTGTATCTTGATTCCGCGCATCGCTCGGACGGATTTCTCAAGGCGTTGTGGGATTTTGTGCAAAACGCGCCCGCTTATCGCGGCAAGACTTCGCTTGTGATCACCACCGACCATGGCCGAGGTGATGGTCGCGAAGGCTGGAAAAATCACAGTGTCGACCTCCCCGGTTCCGAGCGCATCTGGAGCGCCGTATTGGGCCCAAACACTCCCGCGCTCGGCCTGCGGAAAGATCTGGTTGTCACGCAAGGCCAAACCGCCGCCACGGTCGCGGCACTCTTGGGATACGACTACGCGGCGTCCGATCCGCGGATTGCCCCCGTATTGCCGGACGTGGTTAAGTGAGGCGTCGTGGGTGAGGGAAAAAAACCTCGCGCCGTGCAACAATTGAAAAATGCCACTTTTCGTGTCAGAATGGGGCACGCCGACCTGTTGCGCGTTCGCGCAACTTCGCTTTTTGCCCCGGAGATACGTCATGCCTCGCCTCGCTCCTTCGCTTTGTTTGTTGCTGCTTTTTGTTTCTGCAACCCGTCTCCAAGCGCAGCCGGCGATCTCCGCCGATGAGGGCATCAAGCACATCAACTGGAAAGACGCCAAAGACGCCATCGGGCAAACCGTGTTTGTCAGCGGCAAGGTCGTCAACGTCGGCGGGACCGATCGCATTACGTTCATCAATTTCGATACCGAGCGCCCACCCATATTTGTTGCTCTGGTATTTCGCGATAACCTTGATAAATTTCCCGGCGATTTGCGTGACCTTTACCAGGGCAAGATCGTTGAAATCCGCGGGCTCGTCATCACGTATCAAGATCGCCCCCAAATCGTGATCACTCGCCCCGAGCAGATTAAGGTTCTCGACGAGTTGCCGGCAACGGAAAAGCTCGAAACAAAAACCGTCGAGACCTGGTCGGGGGATCCCAACCAGATCGCGATTTGCACCTTTAACGTCTTGAATCTGTTTGACGACGTCGACGATCCCTACACCAACGACGAAGCCACCCCCAGCAAGCCGCGCGAGGAGCTCGATCATTTGGCTGCGACGATTCGTAAGGTGAATGCCGACGTGGTGGCTTTGCAGGAAGTTGAAAACCGAGGCTATTTGGAACGGTTCGTCAAACTGTTGCTCCCCGACATGGGTTACAACCACGTCGTGCATTTCGAAGGCAACGACCCTCGCGGCATCGACGTGGCCTTGCTCTCGCGGGCACCCATCGGCGAGGTCACCTCGCGGCGGCACCTTCGATTTGCGGATTCCAATGGGATAGAACGTAGGTTCAACCGCGACGTCCCCGCGATTACGGTCATGCCCAAGGGTGCCGAGCCGTTCGAGATTTGGCCCGTGCATCTCAAGAGCAAAGCGGACAGCGCGGAGACCTCCGAACCGATTCGGATGGCCGAGGCCGCCGAACTGCGGAGGCTGTTGGACGCGGAGTTTGCGGCCGATCCCAACGCGCGGATCATCGTCGCCGGCGACTTCAACGATACCCGCGACAGCAAGCCTTTCACCACCATTCTCGGCACTGGCCCGACGGGACTGGTCGCCCTCACCGCGAAGGAAACGGCGGATTCGATCCCCGATCCCAGGTTTCCCGAGGGTCGGCCACCGATCGACTTCATCACCTGCTCACCGGCGATGAAGGCCCTGTACATCGAAGATTCCTGCCAAGTCAGGCGAGCCCCCACCGAAGTGGACGGTTCGGACCATGACCCCCAGTGGGCGAAGTTCAAGCTGAACTGATTTCGGTTGAACATTCGTATCGCGCCTATTGGTTCGCAGTAGTTGAGCCGATCCGACCACAGTCCACCCATCATTCTCATTTCAAGACGGTCAAGACGGTCAAGACGGTCAACATGGCAGCGCTATTTGCGATTGCCGAGCGTTGGGTTTTTTTGTTTCGTTCGTCGAAGATTCGCTACCTGCGCACAGCGGTAGCAGGGCCTTTCCGGGAGGCTGAACCGCGGGTACCACTGTCTTGATGGGCAGCGATGGTTTCTAACTTCGACTTTTGTACGTATTAACCACGAATCCAACGAATTCCACGAATGGGCCTCAATGATT
>JBGTEU010000492.1:0-4954 GCA_041747595.1 Bythopirellula sp. | reverse complement strand
GCGATCGCTGTTTTCTTGCGAACAGTGTTCTCGGCACGGCCAGAACGAATGCTTTCCCGCCAAGCTTCAGCGTCCCCTTCTGTGATTGATTTTATAGGGCGATCCGGACCGAAGTACGCAAGCAGGAGCCGATGCGTCGTTTCGCGGGCAGCTTGAGTGGACGCCTTCACCTTTTTTTTTGCTTCTTAAACTGCTCAATCAATTCGCTGAGCGTTATATCGTGCAAAGCCTCATCTGCTCTGTCTTCTATGAGTCCGAATTTGACCAGTTTATCTCGTACTCTTTTACCTATTTCGGATAGCCATTGCGATGTCTTCAATGGAGGTACTACTCCAGCAATTTGCGCATGCACCAAATGCTGAAACATCGAGATTGTTGTCGACAGCACCGGTTTGAAGGTGTTTGGCGAAGGCGAATGGAATATGCGGACCCACGGCAAATCGAAACGGCAGACGTGGCGGAAGCTGCATCTGTCGGTGAATCCCCAGACGAGAGAGATTGTAGCTGAAGTGTTGACCGAGAACAGCAGCCATGATGCCGCGATCAGGTTCGTTAACCGCTGGGCTGTGCGCAACTTGGCGTCTTCTGCCCAGAAGGGGCTAGCCGGGCGTTCCAGGAGGATTGGCAATGAATGCCTCCTGGTCTGCCGTGAACGCGAAAAGAAATGCCGGCGAAAGCCGTCCACTACACTACATTTCCTATAACAAAACACAAGAATCATAATAGCTTTCTCGAAAATCATAAAGCAGGTGAGATATAATGAAAAATATTGATTACTTCATGGACGGAAGTCGTTGTTGATTTACATATGCAAAAATCCAAAGTCTATCGAATCATTTAGCTTACATCGATTAAGGCTAAATTGGTCTCTAAGCTCAGGTAATTTGAAAAATGATAAACGCGGCCTGGTTCAGACCATGACTAACTAGTCCGGGTCTTACCCTTTTCAAAAGTTACAAGTCCGAACAAAACTCCTCGAACGCCAGAACTGTATGGCAGCGTCTTACGGGCTTCGTTGAACCGTAGCATTCGCGCACTGCTGGCCACTCGATCTCATTGAAATGAATTTGCGAGGACTTCTTATCGTGACTCCTGACTATTGTCAACCAAAGCATTTCGTGGATTTATCATCATTTGAAATATGAGACTAGTTATGAACAAAGGACTCATACACAAAAGAATTGATCACTCGCAATTGTGAATCGCGTCTGTGCAATCCAGTGCAGGTATGTGGTTAGAAAAAACTGTCGTTCGTCTAATATGCTCCGCGCCTGAGGTTAACTTGCAAATTATGATTCAAGAGATATTGCACAGATTGTTTTTTCTTTTCCGATTTTTCCAATCACGCACACAAATGATTGGCTTCGGGTTGGCGAATGTGAAACGGCGTCATCGGCCCCAATTCTCCAGCAGGGTTCCTTGGGTTGAGTGCCTTGAGCCGCGCCTCGTTTTGTCAACGACTAGCCCAGTGATCTTCAACCTCACCGAGTCCGTTGCACCCGGACAAGTCCTCGGCATCCAAGGCGACAACTTTGGTACTAATCCCCAGGTCTGGGTAGACCGTATCGTCGATAGCAATGATGCGCCTAACACTGAAACCCAGCTGACAAACATCCTAAACAAGTCGGACGATTACATCGGCGTCGAGTTGCCCGAGAGTTTCGCCGACGGACTGTACGCGGTGTTCGTGAAGAACACAGCGACGAACATGACCAGTGCTCACAAGTTCATCAACCAGGCCGATGCCTGGCATGCCTTGGATTTGGCGGGGACCGAGATCTCGTCCGGGTTTACATTTCGCCTCGGAGGGATGAACCTGGACGAT
The DNA here is from genome assembly GCA_041747595.1 of Bythopirellula sp. Lineage (GTDB taxonomy): Bacteria > Planctomycetota > Planctomycetia > Pirellulales > Lacipirellulaceae > Bythopirellula. The sequence continues at coordinate 3,129 of JBGTEU010000492.1, read as the reverse complement.
CCGGGCGCAGACAGTACGGTGCGGTTCAGGGATACGGTCAGCGGGACGTATCTGAACGCGACGGTAACTCAGGGTGACGACGAGAATATTTTGACCGTTACTGCACCTATCGGCCTCATTGCTGGGCGAAACTACGAATTGTATGTCTCAAACGGTTACGGCGGAAACTACGGCGAATCCCAGGGCCCGACCCTTACCGCAATCGCCAGTGGGGTCGACTTTTGGAATATCGGTGTGCCGTGGGCAGCAAGCAAGTTCGGATTCTACGGCAACGTCTACAATGTCAAGACAGACGCGCGTTTAAGCATTATGGCAGTTGGCGATGGCGTGGTAGGTGACGCGGCAGCGATTCAGGGGGCAATCGACGCCGCCAACGCCGCCGGCGGCGGCGTGGTGTACCTGCCGGCGGGCACGTACAACCTCAAGGGCGTCTCGATCTCGATGAAGAGCAATGTCGTTCTTCAGGGTGTCGGCAAGGACGCCAACGGCAATCACCAGTCGACTATCTACGACAATCAGAGTGGCTACAACAGCCGAATGGTCGTTGGGACAGCTTCCAGATTCGGCTTTGCGGACCTGCAGTTTGAGAGCGGCCCCCAAGGGTTTGGGGAAAGCATCATGGTTCTCCCCGCAGGGCCAGACAATGGCTATGCGTTCTATCTGGGAGTGAAAGTCATTCAGCCGAGGAAGGCGATACTCCAATATGGCGTAAACAAAACTGTGGTAATGGACTCCGAGTTTATCCATACCTCCTTGACCGAAGGCAAGTACATTCTGGAATGGTATCGCAATGACATCCTCATAAAGAATAACTATTTCCAGTGGTCGGACGGTCGCATCCAGACCGGCTCCGCACGTTGGCAAATCGAGGGCAACACGTTCAGTCGGTCGATCTATACCAACATAACCGGCGGTAGTGGCGGTACCAATGCGACAGGGTTTGGTGGTCCGACGTTTGCCTCCTCGGGCGTCTACATCCTCAATAACACGTTCAATCGGCTCGAAGCTGAAACGAACATCAAGATCCCCCAGGGCAATGATGGCGAGACGATCCTCAACGAACATCCCAATTATGAGTACACGGGCAAGGTCAGCTCCGCGACCAATACGACGCTGGTGGGCTTGACGGCTCGACAGACCACGGCGACGAACTGGACGCCGGGCTCCATGGTTGGAAAAATTGTGACTGTCGTCGACGGGCCGGGCATGGGTCAGTCGCGTACCATCACCGCCAACACCAACAACACACTGACCCTCAGTGCAGCCTGGGACGTCAATCCCACGAGTGAAAGTTGGTACTCGATCGCCGACCAGTTTGACCGTCGGTACTTAATCAAAGGCAATTTGCTGCAAGAAGTCCCCCGTGGGATTTGGGCCGGCTACGCGTCGAACATGGAAGACGTAGTCATCGCCAACAATACCCTAATCGATGCTGAGGCGATTTACTTTCGGGCCGACATCCGGGCCGCTCAGACGGGTACCGGTACTCATGATGTGCCGCGATTTAACGTCTTCAAGAACATTTATATCGAAGAGAACACACTTACCAACAGCAGAAACTGGTACCCCGCTAAAATCGTCGTTCAGACGCTACGGTCCGACACGGGGATTGTTCCTGCCTATGGCAATCCCTATTACATTGTCGCCATCCGCGACAACACGATCAACGCCCACACGCCGAATTCCACGGTCAACGACTACAGTCAAATCGGCGAGGGTTATTTCGTAAGCTACGCCAGCGGGGGCATCGGCTCGATCGGGGTCATTCTCGACGGCAACACTGCCAATTCGATTGACGAAGGATTCTATATTCACGGTGCCAATCAGGCAATTCTTTGGAACAGTTCTGCCCCTCGTACGCCGGTCATGGCCAAGGTGATCAACTCACAAGATGTCGTGATCGACTGGGCAGAAAATACCTCCATCCCGTTCGTCTGGGTGACGGCACCCGATTCATCCGCATCAGAAACTGGCGATCCGGGCACATACCTGTTTAGGCGAAACGGCACCAATGGCGATTTGGTGGTCAACTATTATATGGAAGGTTCCGCAACCAATGGCGTAGACTATCAGTTGCTGAGCGGACACATCACCTTGCCTGACGGACAAGAGACGGTAACTCTATCGCTAATACCTTACTTCGACGTTGATACCGAAGAAGGCTACGAAACTGCCACCCTCCATCTTGCCACAAGCACGAATTACACACCGGCCTCCGAGACGTTTGCCTCGATTCAGATCGCCGATGGACCGGCAACGGGTCTGCCAATTGTCACGGTCTCGGCGACGGACCCGACGGCAACCGAGCAAGGCCAAACGACCGGAACGTTTACCATCGCTCGCACGGATACGAACGGCGATTTAATGGTTTACTATTCGATAGGAGGCACGGCTACCCCGAGTGACTACACCCCAGCCCTGAATGGTTTTGTTGTCATCGCCGACGGCCAGTCATTCACTACCATTACGATCGTGCCGGTAGACGATGACGAGGTTGAGGGCGATGAAACACTTATTCTGACGATTTCGCCAAACATCGGCTACGGTGTAGGCAGTCAAGCTAGTGACACGATCACAATTGTGGATGACGAGGCTGCCGCTTTGCCAATCGTGACAATCGAATCCGGCGATTCGAACGCGTCTGAAGAAGGACCAGATTTGGGGACGATAACGATATCTCGGACCGATTCGGTCGGCGCTCTGATAGTCAATTTTTCCGTGGCCGGCACGGCGACCTATCTGGCGGATTATAGCCTCACTTTGCAAGGCGATTTTGACGGCGACGGCGACGTCGATGGACGTGACTTCTTGATTTGGCAACAAGGTGGTTTGCCTGTTTCGAATAGTCCGTCTGACTTGGCGGCCTGGCAAGCTAATTATGGATCATCCTTCGATCCAACCGATGGCACGCTTCTTTTGCCCAACGGTAGATCTTCCGCAACGATTGTCGTGACACCAGTCGATGACGAGCTCTATGAGAATACCGAAACGGTGACTGTTCTCCTGGTATCTGGCAGTGGATATTTGATGGGCACTCAGAATAGTGCCACGGTCACAATCGCGGACAATGATCTTGCTCATTCCGTGTACGATCCTTTCACGGATGGTGGGCGTAGCGATGGGAGCGAC
>JBGTEU010000491.1:0-5812 GCA_041747595.1 Bythopirellula sp. | reverse complement strand
AGCGACCATGTAGGGAGGAAAATCTTCACGCGCGGGATTCTCTCCGTCGGTCACGGCAAATGGAGTCGAATTACAATTCTGCAAAAGCCCCGCCGCGGGATTGAGCACTTGCGGCAATTCATCGAGGCCATGGATCCCCAGCCATTCGGTCGCCGGGTTATTGCCGTCGACGGGCTGTGTCCAATCGAAGCTGGGATTGCGTCGTGGCACGCGACCGGTGTAAACAAAGCAAGTGTTGCCGTCGCAATCGGCGTAGAGCACGTTCATGTAAAGGATCTGCATGTTGGCAAGCGCACTGCGAAAGTCGGCGAGGTTCTGGGCCTTGATCATTTGCAGCGATTGCCGGAGCGGCACGGCCTCGAACAAGCCGGCGATTTGCGCGGCGAGCATGGTTTTTTCACCGCCGGGTGTTTCGCTCTCGAGCCCAACTACGGGGCCGTGATGCGTTTTGCGAAAAGTAAAGGACCTTGTTTCAACACCGCGTGATTTGCGAATGCGAATGGAATCGCGCCACTCTTCGGCTTGCTTCCAAATGTCGCCGTGTTTGTATGCCAAAGGGTCGTCGGAATTTGAGAAGCGAACTCGCCAAACGTCGGCGATATCGGGTTGATTCGTGACGAGCGTCCAACCTAGCCGGTCGTTGTGGCCGAGGGCCAACACGGGGCTGCCGTAAAAGCCGGCGCCAGTGAAATTCCAGGGCTTGCCGTCCGGCTTCCCTTCGCAGATGAGATGGGCTTCCAACATTTGCATGAAGCCAAACAACGGCATGTGCGGATTGGCCAGCAGCAGCGGGCTGCCCGATTGAGTGCGTTTGCCACCAAGCACCCAACCGTTCGAGCCACTTGCCGCATAGATGTGTGGATTGCGGCGGGGGAGATAGTCGTCGCTCAAGCCGGTGAAACGGAAACTCATTTCGAGCGCAATATGCCGATAATGGGCCAACACATGCCACGGTTCAAAACGGGTGATGAGCCGTGGGCGGACTTCGGGATGCGTGGCAAGATAATGATTGATACCCCCCACGAATGCCGCGTAAAGTCGCTGGGAGAGCGCATCGAGCGCGGCGAAATCCCGCTGGCTGGTCGGAACAATTTCAAAGCTGCGATTCAGTAAATCAGAATTAAGCCCCTTGGGACCGACTACTTCCGAGTAGCGGCCAAGCGCGAGGATGTAAGAATCTTCGACTTGCCAGAAATAGTCTTCCGCTTGGGCGTAGCCGTAGCCAAAGATCACGCTTTCGTCGGTCTGCCCCACGATGTGCGGCACGCCATATTTATCGCGATGAATCGTGACATCACGGGCAAGGGCAGCGGAGTCCTGAACAAGCGAATCGGACACTGCTTTGGCGAGCGTCGCGGCACACAGAAATACATAACAAGTGACGGCACTTTTTATGGCAATCCAAGACTGTGATCGCAAAGACATGGCGGGTTGGACTGCGCGAAAGGCTTGTTCGTCGAACTTGGTTCAACGCCTATCATAACCAGAAAAACGGTGCCCGCCGACAAATTCACGCACCAAAAGCATCGCATTGCCTTGCCAAAGACTCGAGGGCGTCGCCGGTGAGGCGGTATTTGATCCATTCGCTTTGCGGTTCCGCACCGAGACTTTCATAGAAGTCGATCGCTGGTTTGTTCCAGTCGAGCACCGACCATTCGAGCCGACCGCAGTTGCGTTTGGAGGCCACTTGGGCGACCGCGGCGAGAAGTTGCTTGCCGATGCCTTGGCCACGCACCGCTTCTCGCACGTAAATGTCTTCGAGATAAATCCCCTGACGGGCTAGGAAAGTCGAGTAGGTGGCGAAGTAAATCGCAAAGCCCACCGCCTCGCCATCAAGTTCCGCGATCAAGACTTCGGTGCAAGATTGGGGCCCGAAAATCGACTCGCGCGAAGATTCCACGGTCGCAACCACTTCGTGACGCAGTTTTTCGTAATCGGCCAACTCGCAGATCAGGGCATAAATAAGCTCGGCATCGTCACTCGTGCCGGGGCGGATCTGCAGTGACTCCATTGTCAGCTCGCCTTCAGATTGTCGATAGTTGCAAATTGAGTTGGCGAACTAGGTCTCGATGAAAAACTTAATTACTCGCCGAACAAACGTCGTCGATATTCCGTGCGACTTTTGATCTTCTCAAAAAACAAATCCAGCGATTCGACATCATGGAATTCGTGGTACGCGCCGTTATCAAGTTCCTGAAGTCCGGCCGCAACTTCTGTTCGTAACGCTTGATGCCTGTTTTCTAAGTCTCGATAAAGCGAGGCTGCTTCGACGGCAAATTCATCCGCCGAGCGGAAGGAACCGTCAGCAATCTTTTGAATAACAAAATCGCGTAAGTCAGGCGGATAGGAATCAAGCATGGCATAGTTCTCCTGCTCTTATTCTAAGCATCGTGGAAAAATGCTTCCAGATTAGAGGTGAATGAAATCTCAACCCTCCAATTCACCGGAAATCGCGAGCCATTCTTCTTCCAACTGCTGCAGCTCGCCGGCGATTGAGCCGAGTTGCTTGTGAGCGGCTTGGGCTTCCGCGGCGGCAGCGATCGTGAGCAACTGGTTTTGAATCTCTTTCTTCTCGTCGTCGAGCTTGGCGATTTTGCGCTCGACCGTGCGAAGTTTTTTCTGCAGCTCGCGCTCTTCCTTGCCGCCGAGTTTCCGCGTCACCGTGGTGGTACTCGCAATGGGCGTGCCGCGCACGGTATGCTCGGACCGCAAGCCGGCTTCGAGTTCCTTTTGCACGCGATAAACGTAATCCTCAAAACTCGCGGGGTAACTTGCGACGCGGCGATCGCGGACTTCGATCACCGCGGTGGCCACCCGCTGCATGAAATAACGGTCGTGGCTCGTGAAGATGACCGTCCCGCGATACCGGCAGAGCGCGTCGGCCAGGGCTTCCACGGTTTCCACGTCGAGATGGTTGCCCGGTTCGTCAAGCACCAGCACGTTGTGCTGTTGCAACAGCAAGCCCGCGAGCACGAGCCGAGCCCGTTCGCCACCGCTGAGCACGCGAATTTTCTTCTCAATCATCGCACCGCTAAAGAGAAAACTTCCCGCGACGTATTTGATTTGTTGGATGACCGTGCCGGGGACGGCCTGGCGGTAGAGATAATCCTCGACGGTTTGATCCACGGGGAGCGTCGTATAAACATGCTGTGCGTAGACGCCGACCTGACAACCGTAGCCCCATTTCAGCGTACCCGCCAGCGGTTCAAGCGACCCACAGACCGTGCGAAGAAACGTCGTTTTGCCCTGGCCGTTGTCACCGACGATGCCGACTCGCATGCCATGTTCGATTTCGACTTGCACTTGGGTGGCAACTTCATTGTCGGGATAACCGATGGCGAGTTGCTCGGTGCGAATGGCCGTTCCCTGCCGTACTTCCGATTCGGGGAAGCTAAACCGCACGGTCGCTTCCTGGCCCTGCACATGGATTACCTCCAAACGTTCGAGTTGCTTGGCCTTGCTGCGAGCCTGGCTGGCGGTGTTGGCGTTCGCGCGGTTTTTGTTGATGAACGTTTCAAGCTGTTTGCGTTTAGTAAGCGTCGCGGCGTTGACGCGCAAGTCGTGCTCGCGGCGCTCGGCGAGGTTTTCCAAATAGGAATCCACGTCGCCGGGAAACATCGTAAGTTGTCCGCGCGCGATCTCCAACGTTTGCGTGCAAGTCCGTTTCAAGAACGCGCGATCGTGCGACACGACCAAGCAACCCGCGGGAAAGTTGCGCAAGAATTCCTCGAGCAACAACTGTGTGCGAAGATCGAGAAAGTTTGTCGGCTCGTCGAGAACTAGCAGATTCGGATCGTGCAACAACAGGGCGGCAAGTTTCACGCGGGTTTGCCAACCGCCAGAGAGTTGCCGCACGGGTTGATCGAGCATCGCGTCGGGGATCTGAAATTGCCAAGCGATTTCGCCGCAGCGCCATTCGGGCTGGCCGCTGTCACGTTGCAGAAAACCAATGACCGTTTCCCCCTCGCGGAACGGATCGTGTTGCCGCAAGTAACCGAGCCGCAACTTGCGGCTGCGGACGACTTCTCCCGCGTCGAGGTCTTCCTCGCCGAGAAGTATCCGGCAGAGCGTGCTTTTGCCCGCCCCATTGCGGCCGATGAGGCCGACTTTTTGATCGTCGGGAAGCGCGCAACTCGCCCCGTCGAGCAATTCCTGATTGCCGTAGCGCTTGTGGGCGTTTTGTAATTGCAAAACGACAGGCATGTTATCAATCGTGAGAAATCAGCCACGATGCTACGCACCGCTGGAAGGCCGTGTGACGCGTTGCGTCGCGGCTATGGCGAGAATCACACAGCATACCACACACAGGCCAGCAAACCAATCGCCGTACGCCATGTAGATTGAGCCCATGCTGCCCCCTTTTTCCAGATCTACTAGCAGCGTGGCGGTTTCCTGCCGCGGTGTGACTTGGCGGATGATGCCCATCTGGTCGACGTGGGCGGAGAGTCCGCCGTTGGCTGCGATCAACAAAGGAGTGCGCGTTTCGACCGCGCGGAATACTCCGCAGGCCAAGTGCATGTCCAGTTCGCTCGAACCCCAGAACCATGCATCGTTGGTGAGGTTGATCAATGCGTCTGGACGAACGCTGCCGCCTGCGAATTGGTTCCATTGCCGGCGGATGAGATGCGGGACGACCGTTTCGTAGCAGATGTTTGGCGAAAGTAAAGTTTCATCCTGAAGCTCCATCACCGATGCGCCCGCGCCGGACATGATGCCCCCCGTGAGTGGCGTCAGTTTATAGAGCACGGGAAGCCATTCGGCAAACGGGATGTATTCGCCGAACGGCACGCGGTGCATCTTGTCGTAGGTGGCGGTGATATTGCCCGTGCTGTCAACCAGCGCGGCACCATTATAAGAATGGTAAGACATTCCCTCGGCGTCGCTCGGCACGATGACCACTCGATCCAGGCCCACAAGCACCGCACAGCCGACTTGCCGCACAAGTTCGGCGAGGTCTTTCTGCGCGACGGTCAGCATCGACTCATGAACACGTTCGGGGGGTGGCGTGAAACCCTCTTCGGCGGTTATAAGCGTTTGGCGAAATGCCGTCTCGGGCCAGACGACCAGATCGACCTCGCGGTTGTCGCGTTCTTTCGACTCGCGAACCGCGTCGAGCGAGAGTTGCAGGTACTCCTGCATGATTGATTGTTGACGCTCAGCGTCCGACTTCCAATCGGCCGGGGTGTTGCCCTGGATCAGCGCGATGCGGGGGCCTGTTTGTCCTGCGTCACTCGTGCGAATCATATCTTGAGCACTAATAAATGTGGAATAATAAACTGCTAACACCAACGGCAGAGTGATACGAATGAAATAGACGGGAGCGCGTACGATTAACGACTTAAGCGAATGATTCTGGCGAAGTGCGATAGTCACCTCAAGAATATTCGCCGCGACGAACATAATGAGAAACGTCACGCCGTATTCCCCCGCGACGTCGGCGAGTTGGATCATCATCGGCACGCGGTACTGTGTATGCGCGAGCGAAGCCATTAAGAAGCCGGTGAGCAAATGTCCGCGAAGCCAATCGAGGCCTGTCCACACCACGGGGGCAACTAGCACCAACGGCAACTTGAAACGATGCACGCCGACCCGCGAGAGGAACACGAACGTCGGTAAATAGACGCCCAAATAAGTTGCGAGCGCAACCCACGCCAGATAATTGAGCGGATGGGGCAAGCGAATCCAGTGGACTGCTAGCAGCCAAAAAATGATCCCAGCTAGCCACAATGATCGATACGGCCGGCGGCCTGGGAGGGTTTCGTCACGGATGAGTGTGAGCCACGGCACGGGAGCAATCCAGACGAGCCAGTGC
>JBGTEU010000490.1:0-7377 GCA_041747595.1 Bythopirellula sp. | reverse complement strand
TCTTGGAACGTGACCGTGTCGATGGCCAGCTCCCCCGACGATTCACAGCGCGTTCCGTCGCTGAATCCCTTCAGCCTCACCGAGCCATGAATGTTTTGCAGTTCGATCCCCGTTTGAATGTCGCTTTGATGGCAATCGAGTTGCACGTCCCATTGCGAGGTAATCATGATCGCGGGATCGGCCGCCTTGGCAAACCGCAGGCTGCCGTTGTTGATTGCGAAGTTGTTTCCCGTGGGGTGGAGTTGGTCGATGATCTTTTGCACTCGCGGCGGGAGGGCAACTAGCAGGTCACGCTTGGCCGACAAGCGATCGGCCGTCAAACCTTCGAGCTGCATGTGCCAACTCCCGTCGGGACGGAAATCGCCGCTGCCGTTGGTCCGCAACCTCGTCCGCCCGTGCGTCGCACTCACGTTGGTCATGAGGACTTTGCCGTCCTGATAGTTGAACGTGCCGTCGGCAATGTTCATCTGGTAGGGAAAGAATCGCGGCTCGATGCTCGTGGAATCGGGGCGGGGACTGATGGCCACTCGAATCGACGGCTTCGACAAACCGGTGGAGTGGAAAATCTCGGCGACCAAGTCCACCCGGCCCCGCGGCCGCACTTCCGACCACGCCTTCTGCACCGAAGGGGGCAATGCGCGGAGCAGCTCGTCATCGAGCGGTACTTCCTTCCCCACGAATTGCAGCGATAGCTCGTTGCCCGCGTCGGTCGGCGTGAGCGAGCCTTCGCACTCGACATTCCGCGATCCGCCGGAAACCAAATCGCGGAAACTCCAGCGATTGTCTTCCGCCTGAATCACGCCACGAATGCCGCTCAAAGGGTAGGGGAATCGTTCGTAATTCACCCGGCAATTCACCAACTCGAGTCGTAGCGAGGAATAGGGTCTCAACTGCCCCGGCAAGGTGCGATCGATCCGCCAGCGGACGTTAAAACGACCCTCGGGGCGCATTGAGCGAATCACCCGCTGCGTCTTGTCGGGGAGTGCCGCGATCATGCGGTCTTCGATCTCGACATTGCTGCCGGTAATCTCAAGCCACCCCAGCGCACCGGGCTGGGGATCGAAGACTTGTCCCGAGAACCGAAGCGGCTGTCCCCCACCGTAACCCACCAAGTCAATCGAGAGCATCGCGGGTTGCGTGGCGGTGTTGGGTACATAGCCGATCGTGCCGGAGCCATCGGTCACGCGGTAGGGAAATTTCTCGGACTCGTAAGCGAGATGGCGTCCCGTAAATGTCGCAAGGGGCCGCCACTCCTGGCCATCGAAGGTGAGTTGTAGATCGGCGTCGACGACGCCGGTCGGTTTGTATTTTTTCCACTCCACCTGCAGCACGGGTGGGAGCGCGTTGTAAAGTTGTTCGTCGAGCGACAAATTTTCCGCTCGTGCCGACAAGCTCAAGGGGGCCGTCGCTCGCCAACCGCGGCGTTCCATCTGCAATGCGAGCCCACTTGACCCACAATTGCAACGCAGCCCTTCGATGAAGGTGGTTTCTCCCTGAACGCGAATTTCGCAGGACAGATCGGTCAACGGTCGGGGCAAACGCGGATGTTCCAAACGGCCTTCGCCAAGAGCAAGCTTGGCCTCCACGTGAGGAATCGCGCCGGTGCCGAATTGATGACGTACCATAAATTCGCCGTCGACATTGCCGTGCACTTGCACCCCGGCAACTTGCGGCCCAAAAACTGCTTCTCCCCAGGAGAGTAGGTCTTTTGAAATTTTCAGAGCGGCGAAATTACCGGTCACTCGTAGCGATTTTTTCTCGAGATTGCAGATCGCATTGAACTCGGCTTCGCGAAAATGCGGACCGCCCAGAGTGCCTTGCACTTCGCAGGTGGTGATGGCCGACTTCGCATTGAGAGGGTCGTTAGGCTCGCCACTCTGAACCGTGGCTTGAATCGTGAGATTCACGTCGCGGAGTGAGATCGGCACGGCCCGGGAGTTTTGACGATCCACAAGTGTAATGCGGGCATCTTCCACGATGATTTGCGGCGGCGAATCCCCACATGGGGGCGGCGGCCAGAGCGAGCCAAGATTGATGCTGCCATCGATTTCCCGCGAGACCCATACCTGCGGATGCCGCACGATTACCCGTCGCAAGGGGGGTCGACCTTTCATCAGTTGCTTGAGCTGCACGTCGCAATCCAACAGCATTTCGTCGATGACCAGCAGATTGCTCTGAAGTTGGTTCGCGGACGTCTCGGAGATCACGAGATCGTGAATCGCAATGCCCCGGCCTTCCACGAGCCGCGCCGCGCCGACGCTCACATTCAAATGAGGAAACTGATCGGACAAGGTCTGCTGCACCTGGCGGCGAATCTCGCTATCCATCCGCGAATAGAGATAGACCCCGACCGTCACCACGACGACCGCGGAGAGCGCGATGCCGAGCTTAAAGAAATACCAACAGGCGTTGATCAACCGGCAAAGGATGATGCGAACCCTCGAGCAATGTAAGTACGTGCGGGGAGCGCAAGCGGTCGCGGCGCGCACCCGGGGGTACGTCCATTCTTTCGCAGCTTTCCGCGATTGCGCAGTTTGGGAGCGGAATAGTAGTTGGCCGAGAGAAACGTGGTCAAGGCAATTTGACCCCAATGCTGGCAGTAGCCGCGGTGCTTGCACCGCGCTCAAAAACCAGTGCCGCTGTGCTTGCACCGCGCTTAGCCAGCAAACTGAATACCGAGCTGGCCGCCAGAAATCGAAGCCCGCACGTTGCCGGGAAGATTAAGGACTTTGCCGCTAGCAGCGTCAACAGCGAGACCTGCTAGCTGGCACCACCAGTCGTGGGTCATTGCCTGCTCGGGAAAGTTCGCCTCACGCCACGCGATCCGCAGGGCCTCGCGAATCAAAATGTCAGGCTGTCCGCGCAATGCCGCTACGTTGAAAAGCACTTCATTGTGATCGCTTGTGGTCATGGATGAATTCAGAAGTTCGCGCGCCGCGCTCTCGCAGAAGTCGCTCGCCTCGTCAGCTTGTTCCGCCAATCGCAGTAACGACTCGTCGACACTCGGGCTGTACCGGGCGCGCAACAACGGCAGGAGCTCACCCCGAATTTTATTTCGCGTGTATCCGTGATCGGTGTTACTGCTATCCGTGCGAAAATCTTGGCCGAGTGTCGCCAGATGCGCGAGCACCTCGCTGCGGGTGCAATTGAGCAACGGCCGCACGACGGTGAGCGACCGTGTCAGCGGCCGCGTGGCTGCGATTCCCTTGAGCCCCCGCAGTCCCGTGCCTCGCAGCAGGCGAAACAACACGGTTTCCACTTGATCGTCGCTGGTGTGGGCGGTCGCCAGGTAACGCACCCCCCGTGCCTCGGCTGCCGCGGTGAGCAGGGTATAACGCTCTTGCCGTGCGGCCGCCTCGATGCCGTCACCATCGGTCGCGGCTCGCGCGGCAACATTGCCATGAAAAATCTGCAAGGAAATTTCAAGCTTGCGACATAGCTCGCTGCACCAACGCTCATCGCCGTCGGATTCCGCACCGCGGAGATGATGATTGAAGTGCAGCGCGAACAGCTCTCCCTTGCCGCCGTGCTTTCGTTTGGCCTCGGCCATCGCCCGCAGCAACGCCACGCTATCGGCCCCACCGGAGAGCGCCACGGCAACGTGGACGTCCCGCCAAGTGGACGCTGGCCATGAGGCTACGAGTTTCTCAAGCAGGTTCGAGGGTTTTGCGGCCAAAGATCGACTGCTTTCGATTGGGGGGACTCAGTATAAACGGCAAACTCGCTGCCAACTTACGCAATTCCTAAAGTCGCACGCGCGCTCTTAGGTTAATACGGCTCGTCGGGTTGCACTCGGCAACCGATTTTCTTATCATGCGTTCCCAGCAATCAGTCGCCAGATGAACCATCTTGGCAGCTGATTGCCCAATCGCACATTAGTTAATGATATGCTTTTCGGACCGGACTGGTTAGCAATACCTGTCGGGCACCAGGGCGTCGTGTGATTTGTCTAGTTCTTGAAGAGTTCCTGTTGGTACTCGATTGAAACATGGTTTTTTCAGTTGTTGGTTGACATGCTCGAGATTTGTCAGATTCTGCTAATTTCCCTCACCCTCTGTGGAGTGGGTATCGTGCTGTTGGCACGTGCGTCGCTCGCGCAGCTTGGTGGCATGGGTGCAGTCGCTCTCGAGGGTTGCGTTCGTAGGAACGGTTCTTGGCACGACGCGATCGCTTATGCGTGGCCGTTGTTGTCCTGGAACTGGGCTCGCCGTCCGCCCCCCTCAGCCAGAGTGTGGTCATGCGAATTAGCGGATCGAGCTGTCGGCGTAGCCTTGGGCGCGCTTCCTAGCGTCTGTCCGCCACTTGCGCCCCGACGACTTTAAGAGACATCATCAATCGTGTGTCCGGTAACGTTCTGTTGCCGAATCCACTCTTCACGAGCTTGCATCACACGCGGAAGTCGTCGCACGTGTTTCTCGCGTGCCGCTTCACGCTCTCGTGATCGACCTGTTGCTTCCCTTCAGTGAACCTGAACGTCTCGGCCCAAAGCAACAACCGCGTTCGAAGCAGTTTAGAGGTCGTTCATGGCACCGATTTTTGTCAAAGTGATTTCGCTGGCGGCGTTGAGCGACGGCATGCAGCTGCTCGCATTCGCCGTGGCCGCTGTTTTGGGTATGGGGCTCGTCAAGCTCCTCGATTATTTGCGGAAACGCGACGCCGACAAAGAAGCCGCCCAAATCATCGAGCGGGCCGCGATCGAGGCCAAAACCCTGCGTAAGGAAGCGGCGATCGAAGCCAAGGAAATGGCGCTTCAAGAAAAAGACCGCCTCGAACGCGAAAACAACGGAATCCGCAATACCCTTCACGAACGCGAGCGCCACCTCGACAAACAGGAAGACACGCTCAATCAACGTTCCGACCAGCTTTTGAAGCAGGAAAAAATGGTTGAGAACAACCAGCGTCGCCTGGCGGAAAAAATCGAAGACGCCACCCGCCGGCAAAAAGAGCTCGACGATCTGTTGAATCTCGAACGCCAAACGATGCACCAACTCAGCGGACTGAGCCCCCAAGAAGCCGAGGACCGCTTGCTCAAGCGGCTCGAACAGGAACTCGTCCGCGAGCAGGGGGCGTTGATCATGAAATACGATCGCCAACTCGCCGAAACAGTGGACAAGAAGGCTAAGGAATTGCTCATCACCTCGGTGCAGCGCTTCGCGGCGGCCCACACCGCCGAAGCGACCACCAGCACGGTCGACATCCCCAACGACGAAATGAAGGGCCGCATCATCGGCCGCGAGGGCCGCAATATCCGCTCGCTGGAAAAGGCGACCGGCGTCGACGTGATTATTGACGACACGCCGGGCGTGGTGATCGTGAGCGCCTTCGACCCGGTCCGCCGGGAGATCGCGAGAATCTCGCTCAACAAACTGATCGCCGACGGGCGGATTCATCCCACGCGGATCGAAGAGCTCGTCGCCGAGACCGAGAAAGAAATCGACGCCGAGATTCGCCGCCATGGCGAAGAGGCGATGCAGGAAGCCCAAGTGTTCGGCCTGCACAATCGCGTGATCGAACTGTTGGGCCGCTTGCGTTATCGCACCAGTTACAGCCAAAACGTGTTGCGGCATTCCATCGAGGTCGCATTCATCGCTGGAATGCTTGCGGAAGAAATGGGTATGGACGGCGAACTCGCCCGTCGCGCCGGTTTGTTGCACGACATCGGCAAGGCCGCTGACCACGACACCGAGGGGGGCCATCCGAAGATTGGTGCCGACATTTTGAAACGCTACAGCGAAAATGCCGAAGTGGTGCATGCCGCGCTCGGCCACCACGACGACATTCGTCCCGATATGCCCTACACGGTGCTGGTGGCCGCCGCGGATGCGTGCAGTGCCTCGCGGCCGGGTGCCCGTCGTGAAACCCTCGACCGCTACATCAAGCGTATGCAGGAATTGGAATCCATCGCCACCGGTTTCCACGGGGTGCGTCAGGCGTTCGCGATTCAAGCGGGCCGCGAGGTTCGCGTTATCGCCAGTGCGGCCGACACGAGCGACGAATCGTCGGCCAAAATTTGCCGCGACATCGCCAAGGCGTTTGAAGAACAGCTCACGTATCCCGGCGAGATCAAGGTGACGTTGATCCGCGAAACCCGCGTGACCGAAATCGCGCATTGATCAACCGTCGTCCCCGCGCAGGCAGGTGTTCAATTCTGTCATCCTGAGGGAGGCTAGCCGACCGAAGGATCTAGCCAGGAATCTTCACACGTCTGGCAAAAACAAATAAAGAGTGAACCTAGATTCTTCAGTCGCTAAGGCTCCCTCAGAATGACAGAAGGTCTCGCTTGTCATTATAATATTCCCTTTCCCTCTCATTCCTCACAGACGAAAACCTCCCCGTGCGAATTCTTTTCATCGGCGACATCGTGGGCAGCCCCGGACGCGAGATCGTCACTCGCTCGGTGCCGATCCTCATCGAGTCGCACCGACTCGATTTGGTGATCGCCAATGCCGAAAATTCCGCCGGCGGGTCGGGACTCACGCCGCAGATTTACAAGCAGCTCATCAAGGCGGGGGTCGATGCGATCACGCTGGGGGATCATGTTTTTCGCCGCAGGGAAATCATTCCCATTCTCGACAGTTCCGACGACATCGTGCGTCCCGCCAACTTACCAACCGAAGCCCCGGGGCGCGAATGGATGGTTGTCACGGCGCGCGACGGCACGCGTGTGGGAATTTGCTGTTTGTTGGGACAGCTTTTTATGAAGCCGATCGACAATCCCTGGCGGGCCGCCGATCGCGTGCTGACCGCGTTGCCCTCGGAAGTCAAGGTGCGGTTCGTCGATTTTCACGCCGAAGCCACGAGCGAAGCCCAACTCATGGGCCGCTATTTGGATGGCCGCGTGTCGGCGGTACTCGGCACGCACACCCACGTCACCACTGCGGACGAATGCGTGCTCCCCGGCGGCACCGCGTTTCAATGCGACGTGGGAATGACCGGACCCCATGAGAGTATTCTTGGTCGCCGTATCGACCGTGTGATGGAAACCCTTCTGACGGCCAATCCCACGCAATTCGAAGTCGCCAGCGGCGACGTCCGCCTCAACGGCACGATCGTGGAAGTCGATCCAGCCACGGGATTGGCGACGAGTATCGAACGGCTCTGCGTGCGGGATGCACCCATATCAACCAACTAGGATGGTCGGGAGGAACATTTTCTATGAGAAACAAGTCGGAGTTATTTGAGTGAAATTTTTCCGATTTGAATATCAATCCATTGGACCAGGTTGGAAGGCCACTGGTACAGAGATTGCCAAGGCTTCGACTGCCGAAATCGCGACCTCAAGGTCTTTAATCCCGACTTCTAGTTCAGCCAAGCCTGTAACGGACTGCTCTATTGTTTCCTAAAAAAGTTGCGCCCTCTCCACCAAGAGATGGAAAG
>JBGTEU010000489.1:0-5136 GCA_041747595.1 Bythopirellula sp. | reverse complement strand
GTGGCCACGTGCGAAATGTGTATGAGTTTCTGGCGGAAGTTGATGTCGCGGTTCACGCAGCCATCGAACCCGAGCCGTTCGGTCGAGTGGCCGCTGAAGCGATGTTGGCTGGGCTACCCAACGTCGTAACGATGGAAGGCGGACCGGCAGAATATGTGCGGCATGGTGTTACTGGCTTGCACGTTCCGCGAGGAGACGTTGACGCGATGGCTGATGCCATTGAAGCTTTGATTTCCTCACCAGAGACGAGGCAACGGATGGGGCAAGCCGCTCGTGAGTATGCCTTGCGCGAGTTTTCCCCCGCTGAATTGGCCAATCAAACTGTGGCACTCTATCGGCGATTAGTCAACTCGGCAACTGTTGGCACTCGATAGCCGTGCAAACAGAGTTGAGTAGCGATCGGCCTGCAACCTGGTGTTGTACTGGGCGGCAATCTTGCGCGGCCCGGCAATCTTCATCTGTTCGAGGAGTGACTGGTTGTCAACGAGTTCCATGATGCGGAGAGCGAGCTGCTCGATGTGGCCCGGAGGAACCAGGAATCCGTCCGTGCCGTCCTCTATAACTTCAGGAATTCCGCCGACCGCTGTAGCGACGACAGGAACCCCTGCCAATAAGGCTTCTAAGAGAACAACTGGCAGCCCCTCAGTAAATGACGAGATTACAAATACGTCGGCAGCGGGAAGAATTGCGTCAAGGTTTGCTTGAAACCCTGCGAGAACAAAGCGATCGTCCAGCGATTTTTTACTGATCAGCTTTGCCAATTCTCTGCGCAGCGGTCCATCGCCGAAAATCACAAAGCCGATGTCCTGCCTTTCCTGGGCAATTCGCGCAGCGGCTGCGATAAAAACGTCGAACCCCTTCTCAGGACTCAGGCGGCCTGCCGCGGCAATAATGAACTGAGGCTCTGTGGAAAACAGGCTTGCCAAAATCTTTCGGCCACCAGCAACTGGCTCCGTAAAGCGATCCAGAGCAATCGCATTCGGGATCGTCAGTATTTTGTCCTGTGAGATTCCCGCAAGAGCCAGTTTCCGCGACTGGGCGTGTGACACGCCAACAACGGCATCGAAATTACGCATGTTCCAGCGATCAAACGATTCAAACAGTCGCACTTTCCAGGTGGCTCCCGTCCAACCGTGTGCGATGGCTACGGATGGGATACCAACCAGCCGGGCGGCCCGCAAGCCAATGATGTCCGGCTTGTATCCTGAAGTGCAGAGAATCGTCGCTTGTGCTCGGATGAGTTCGTTGGCAACTTCTTTCGTTGCTCGGAAGTAATGGGGCCAATTCTCGCGCAGTTCGACACCTTTAAAGCCAGCCGACCTGACGCGATCCAGGAATGGTTGCGCCCGTCCCCCTTCGGCAAATGTGAGGAAGATGCTCTCGTCCGTTTCACGCAGCGCTGAGGCGAGGCCCAGCACCTGATGCTCAGGGCCTCCCACGAATGGAGATGCCAATAAATGGGCAATCCGCATGTTAGGGTTCATCCTGAACTGATTCTTTCAGAATGATCTCGGCCAACTCTCGACGGGCGGCTTCCCAGTCATCAGGATTGGTCGACCATGAGATGTCGGTGCGAACCCACGTGGGATCATCTTCGTTGTCAATGCCGTACTCCCATAGGATTTTCGGCACCATACGTCGGACAATTTCATCAACTCGCTGCGGATCAATGGCTGCCGCAAGTGTGAGATAGTCGCAGTCTTGCAGCCCGCGCCGCCAGTGCTTGAGTCGCAACGAAGCAATTGGCCCTGGCAGATCGTAGCTCGCCTTGGGAAAGATCTTGTCCGTGCCGGGATAGAACATCACGCCGTCGCCATTGTTGTAATTCCAACCGGTTTCTCCCATCACCGGATCACGGTCACTTTTGCCGCCAAAAGTCTGGGCCTGCTCAAATACATTCGTCTCGCCCTGTCCTCCTTGGAAGTTGTTGTAGTAGGTGCTTTCCCAAATGAACCAACGCTCTACCTTCATCTTAAATTGCCCCCATGCGAGCTCGCGCAGGGCAATTCCGTCGTCTTCGGTGGTCAGCGATCCCGAAGCCGGTCGATAGCCATTGTACATGAAGTAGCGATGGTCGGGTGACTGCTGGTAATGCCGTACAGCGTTATCCCAGTCCTGAGTCTTGCCGACCGTCATCGTGCTGGTGGGAATCACGAGTGTAGGCGCATGTTGCCACGCTTTCGGTGCCGGGACAGTTGCCATCGTCGGTAACTGACGACCGATACCAGGATTCTTCTTGACCCATTGCGACCACTTTTCGATCTGAGGGAAATCACTCGATTCATCAATCAAAAACAAAAAATAGTCTGTTGGCGTCTTGAACTTCTGTTCCTCGAACCAGCGAACCCAGGCATCGCTTTCCTTCTGGAGCGACGCTTCTGTCGCGTCCGAGCGCGACCACGACCCGTAGGTGCCGATGCTGTAGACATTGTTCCCAACACCTTCTCCCACGCCTCGGTAGCCTCGCGCGGCGGTAAAAAGTTTGCCGGTAAGACGATCAGTCCATTCAGTTGCAACTTCGTTTACTGGCAGATAGCCATCAATGAGAGACATCTTGTGGCGATGGGCCATCTGAAAGTGGCGATCCACGATGGTTTGCGATTCCTGAATCAGTTTTGGGTCCTTGATATCCCGTGGGTAGCGTTCGCGAAGGTACCGTTGGTTGACGTTTTCCTTGCTGAAGAACATCATCGTGCGGGCGCTTGGCAAATCCGGCAACGCAAAAGCAAGTACTTCGACTTGCACCGGGATTTGATGTGTCTGGCGCCCTTGCTGGGTAATCTTCACTTTTCCTTCATACAAGCCGGGGCGAGCATCAGGCGGAATGTAGATATCAGCCCAAATTGACTGGTTCGAATTGGCGGGTATCTCGAACGGCTGTTGCAACTCAAGTGGAATTGCGATGTCAGGATAAGACTTGTCATGGTCAGGACGATCTTCCCAAGTACCACTTCCATAACCATTGGCATCGTACGGACGGCGTAGTCGCTTGGGAATATGGCGTTCGTCGTAATGATCGTATGCCAATTTCGATATGCCCTTAATAGGTAAGTAGCGTATGTAAAACAGCTCGATGTCGCGTCCTACGTAATTAAACAAGTCCTCGTCGGGTTGGGCCGACCGACCAGTAATCTGAGCGCCCTCAGGCCCCGTCAGCAAATCAAAGGAAACAGTTACTTCGAATGCCTTGCCTGTTCCAGCTTCAAGAACAAGATTGAACGCCACGCTTTCATTTCGAGCACTGAACAGACGAATGCTTTCTCCGTCCCAGGTCGAATTTAAGGTCGCGTCCACGTCTCGCGTGGCACGCAAATCCTCCTGGGTCACCTTGTCCTCGCCCGTATTCGCCCAGACGTGTGTAATACCATTGACGGAATCCTCCCCAAGTGTGCTGGTCGCATCGGAACCAAGGGTACAACACAGCAAAACAACCCAGAAAAGCAGTTTGGTCCGGTGCATGGTTCGTCCGCAGCCAGCTAATCTGAATCGGTCCTTATTTGCAGTCTCGGCGCAACTTTTTTCTGCGGAATATGTTTGACTGTGGCACCGCAATCGGGTTATTTTAAGAGGCATTGGATAACCTTGATGAATGGCAAGGGCGTAGGTGTTGGGCACCTGTGATTCATTTTCGCTGAGTCGACAACTAATTGCTAGTTGGCTAATTGCTAGTTGGCACGTTGCCCCCAAAATTTCAGTTTGCCGTCTTTGCTAACATTGGTCTTTCAACCTTTGAGGTGAGCTAATGATTATCACAAGAGTAAGAATTTTCTATGCGTTGGTGATCTCCACGCTTTCTTTTGGGGCGCTTCCCGAAGCCTCGGCCCAACTGAGCAACCCCAACTTCGATTCGCCCTATTCTACGAGCGATCTGGTCCCTTGGGCTGGTACAGGTCTGACAGCGGTCGATGAATGGGCTGCCGAAGCCGCCGAAATTGTTGGTTCTGAAAATGGCATTATCCCAGCGGGTGGCGACCAAATGGCCAAGCTGCTCGACGACGGTAGTCTGTTGACTGAGATCAAGCAGCGAGTGGGCAGTATTGGCTTGCTTAGCAATGCCCAAGTTGACGCCGGAGGAGCCTCGGCGCTATTTTTCGCTCACTTCAACGTTCCCGCCAACGCGCCAGTCGGTTCCACCGCCGAATTGATCCTGCAGTTCCTGGATGGCAGCCAGAATGCCCTGGGCCTGCCCGTGAGCTTATTCTCGCCTCCGCTGGACAATGACCCAAGTGTTTGGGAGATGGTCCAGATGGACAACGTGCCCGTACCGGTGGGTTCGCGCGGAGCAGAGGCCATAATTCGCTACAACACTGCGAGCCTAACGGGCACGGCGGGTTTTGTGCCCGGCTACGTCGACAGGGTTCACCTTGGCTTTTCCTTCGTGCCAGAGCCAAGCACCTTCGGTCTGCTGCTCATTTGCGGTATGTGGCGGGTCGTGAGCTATCGCGGGAGTCGCAAGAGCTAACCCAAATCTGCTTCGACTGTGCTCAAGCCATAGCGATGGTGACTGTCTAGCCGTAGACGCTCGCCAGATGCTCGACGATCCGCTGACTCGCTTTGCCATCTCCATAAGGGTTGGCCACCTTGGCGATCGTATCGTAGGCGGCTTGGATGGTTAGCAGTTTGGTAGCCTCGGCGACGATACTTTGCGCGTTGGCGCCCACAAGTTTTACTACGCCTGCGTCAACGCCTTCCTGACGTTCCGTCGTGTCTCGCATGACAAGTACTGGCTTGCCGAGGCTCGGAGCTTCTTCCTGGACACCGCCTGAGTCAGTCAGAATAAGTCGCGAGGCGGTCGCGAGAGCGATGAATTCGCTGTAGGGCAAAGGCTCGATAAGGCAGATTCCCGGCGTGCTACCCAGTCGCTTAAGCACCATAGCGCGGACGTTAGGATTCAGATGAACCGGATACACAATGAGCAACTGGGGTAATTTTGCGGCGAGTGTCTGGAGGGCCGCACAAATTTGCTCAAAGCCATCGCCAAAGTTCTCACGGCGGTGGCCGGTGACAAGCACAATCTCTCGTTGCTCCCAACCGTGACCTAACAACAAATCGAGTTTCTTGCGGACTTGCAACTGCACATCAGGAGATTCCTGTCGTGCGCGCTCCCAAAGTAAGGCGTCGATAACGGTGTTCCCC
>JBGTEU010000488.1:0-4073 GCA_041747595.1 Bythopirellula sp. | reverse complement strand
AATGGTATTTTCATCGCTCTCGATGCCGCCGGCCCAGATGGGCCAATCCGCGTTTCCCACGGCACCAGCTTCTCGGGTCCGAATATAGTAAGCCGACTCACCGATCAACAAAGTATTGCTCAGGCCATCTTCGATGTTTTCTGGCCGAATACTATTGATCGAAGTTCCTCCTGGATCCGTCGCCCGCGCGCGATCGCAGAGGTGCTGAAAAATGCCCTCGTCGCCAGTTCCACCGCTACCTTTGTAGTCACTCGTGGCGTAACCATTCGTTTGTTTCACGATGCAATCTTCTGCATGACTTGGCAACATCGAAGAGGGGCATCGAAACGATGACAGTATTGCGTCTCCTCCCCGCCAGACAGGAATACCCAACTGGACCGGACCGAAGTGCAGCATGTTGGGAAATGGAAACTTGTCGTTAGGACCCAGCGGCAATCCGGTTGGGTCAAAGAATTGGTCATAAAGCGCCTGTTGCTCCAGATAAGGTAGTATCCAGGGAATCCAACCAACACCCTTATCGCAGAAGCCGGCGGTAATTTCACCCACGAGTGCTTGTGTGGCCGCAGTCGGCTTACCTCCCATCACTCCCACGGGATACTCGCCTTTGACCTCGGTATAGCCGACAACGGCTAAGCCATTTTGTTTCAGATTGTTCTGACATTGCGTCCTTCGAGCCGCTTCCCGCGCCGCCTGCACGGCCGGCAATAGCAATGCGACAAGCACCCCGATGATCGCAATCACCACGAGCAGTTCTACTAACGTGAACGCGAGTCGCTTACGCTTGAGAGACAATTTCATCAGCCGTTTCCTTTCCGGTGGTTTACTTCAAGAGTCATCGTGATTCGCGGCCCGGACGACATCCCGTCACTATTAACCCCAGGCCAACTAGCAACATGCTGCTGGGTTCCGGCACCGCCGTTACCGCTGCGGCAGCCGATGCCAGCGGTCCCGTGTATTGCCGTTGCCAGATGAGAAAGTCCCGGCCGTTGATCTGGCCATTGCCGTCCGCATCGCCATTGCCTTGAGAACCGGGGAGCCCATAGCCTGCCTGCCAGATGCCCAGGTCAGAACCATCGACATCGCCGTCGAAATCAAAATCGGCATCCGGACCTGCGGTTGCACTGGCGGCGAAGAGAACACCGCCGTTGATGCTCGAGCCTAAGCCCGCAATGGTAAACTGCAGCTCCAAGTCAGTCTCGTCATCGAGCAGCAAAGGATTGATCGGGCTGCCAATTTCTAGAAGACCGCCGTTCGCTGCCAGGAATGTCGAGCCAAATAAATTCCCTTCCGCAATTCGATTAGTGGCTCCCGTGGAGGCAAACCAACCAGCGTCATCATCGGCGAGTGGATCCCATCCGCCAACATTCAAGACGCCCTTGGTGGACTTGATCAAATAGCTATCGATGCTGACGTTGAAGCCCGAAAGATTCTGGATGCTGGCCTCTCCGTTGGACGGGTCCACCACAAGAACGAGGGTATTTCTGGCAGAAAACTCGACGTCTCCCACACGGGCCAACGAATCATTGGCCAATGTGTACGTGAAATTGAGAGTCTTTAAACCCGGCTCGACTTCTCCGAATTCGGTCGGTGTAAACGGAACATAGGCGTTGCCAATCGACTGCTCGGCACCACCAGCGAAATGAAGCGACCCAAACAGATTCGCTTCACCGATTCGGTCTCCCACCGTTGAGGTGGTCTTCTGCCACCCGGCGAAGCCGGCGTCGGCGAGGCTCAGCCAACCGCCGGGGCCCGTTACGTTGAGCACGGGATTGCCTGGGGAACGCACCAGGTAGCTATCGAGTGCGACGGTAGTGGTGGCGTCGTTGCGGAGGAAAGTTGCCCCCGTAAAGGGATCGATCACTAATGAGAACTCGGCGTCAGCTCGGCAGCGCTGACCGCTGGCCAGACCGACGAACATGAGGACCAGCAAAGTTGTAATACGGAATCGCATTGGTAGTTTTCCTATGGCTGTAAGCATGGCTTGATCAATGTGGAAGGCTCAAAAGGGCGAGTCAGCTAGAATGCCCGAGGATCAAGCACGGGCCCGTCGCCGACGCATCGCCATACATGTCAAACCAGCCATCACCAGGGTCAGCGAACCGGGTTCGGGGACAGCAGCCGCTGAGATCGCTGCCGCCAGAGCCGCGGGACCACCCGGGTAGTTTTCTTTGAAATACTTGAAGTCGTTCAGATCGACGACGCGATTGAAATCGAAGTCGCCGGGTGCACCTGTAAACAACGGGCCGTCCAACTCAGAACCGATCAGACCCATGAAGAGGTTGAAGTCATCCAGGTCGATGTCACCGTCTTTGTCGATATCCAAGGGACCCTCGCTCCCGTCGTCGAAAATGATGGTCAGCGAAGGACGGAACATAAAGGGGTTCATTGCGGCGAATTCGTCTTCGGGCACCTCGAGCAAATCCGAAGTCGTCATGTCCCAACCGTCGCCCGTGTCGTTTGAGATCGACCAGCCAAAGTTGGGCGCACCGCCCGTGAGCTAATCACGCACTGCCGCAGTCACGTCGAATCGCCAGAACGCCAATTCAGCGGCACGAGCCAAATCGCCTTCGGTCCCATCCCAAGCAGCTCTAAACACGTCTTCAGAATCGTCATCCGTTGTATAAACCGAGCTCATAGGAACCGGCCCATCATTCGGATCCAAAACCACAGTTTGATTCGGCGCAAAGCGGTTGGGACTATCTTGGAAATCTGGCAATACGGCAGCTTCAGTGCCATCGCGCTTGATGGGATCGCCATCGAGCAAGCCAAACTCGTCGGGAATGAGATCGCCGCCCAGGGAGGCCCAGGTGTCATCTTCTTGCCACCAGTCGCCACTTGTGGTGTCGATGCCGACAACCCGGTTGAAGTCGATATTGGCGTCTGGTTCTGACGGACTAGTCTTCCATACCCGAAATTCGGCGTACAGAATCTGATCGAAAATAAGTCCGTCAGGGACAAGTCCGCCTTGGCTTTGGAGCAGGTTTTCGAAACGGATCGCGCCTTGAGTTTGAAATCCGCCATCGAATTGGTCGATCGACATTTCCTCGTTCGAGCCTTGCGGATCGGTGGGATCAGCGGCACGGAACTCGGTATCGATCGTGCCGTCGTAAATGCCTCCGCCTGGAAGGGGCGTTATGCCGTCCTGAAATATGGCGACGCCCTGTCCAAGTGCGGGCGAGCACGTGAGGGCCGCTATTAGCATCAGTGCAAGTTTCTTGAGCATCATTGGTTGTCCTGCGGTTGCGATGGTTAAAATGGCTAACTTTTGGAGTTTCATTACAAACTGTCAGGTGAAGCATATTCGGAGCATCGCCAGCGAAGGCGTCTTACGGTCCAATCAAGACCGAGAATTCCGCACTGACTGCTGCGGGCGACACCTGCATAGAGCTGCGTGTCGCGCTGCTGTTATTGGCTAACCATTTATCAACCATCTCAATGACGACTTAACCAAGAAATGATTAAGTTAGCGCGAATTGTCAGAGACAACTCTGTTAACGACACCCCCAGTTGGTTCTAAGAATGCAGGCCTACTGGGAGGTGCATAACCATCATGGAACCGCTTCAAGAATGGCTAAGGTCCCCAGTCAGCACAGATTATTTCAAGGCTCGTCTCGGCTAAGCCGTCCGCCGTCCGAGCGGGATCAGCGCGAATAATCAGGGACGCTCGCACAATGCTCCATACAGTTCCAGTCATCTCCAATTCTCCTTAGAAATAAGTTCCGCTGGCGTCTCGCGGCGAACGCTACTGTTAAGAACGCCTGCTATAAACAAAACCGGCAGCAGGCACGTTTCGGAAAAAGGAATGTGGAAGAATCTTCGTATAAGACAGAATTCTCACGATTAGGCGAGATACTCGACTCCGATGTCGATATAGGAGGTCGGCGGTAGATACCGCTGCCAAGAATGGCGGCAAATTCCTGGGTGGTACAGCCGAGGCTCGCCACGAGCACCACGTTTCCAATGCCGGAAGCGGCAATGCCGCCAGGACTGCGCGGCTAGAGACTTAAATCAGTAAGCTATAAATCGCACTGATAACAGCCATGTCGACGGCAGCGAGCATGCTACGCCCTTGC
>JBGTEU010000487.1:0-6037 GCA_041747595.1 Bythopirellula sp. | reverse complement strand
GCAAGCATGGGTCGCTCGATCCCCATCGCGAGATTTCTCAGCATCGCCAATGCGCTGCTGTTTGTATTCTTCGCCGGCGTGGTCTATGGCCAAACATCCCCCCAATCGAACGACGCCAAGATCATCGAGTCGATTAACTCTCACTTGCGCAATTCGTGGGAAGAACACGGCCTGCGATCGGCCTCGCCTGCGACCGAAGCGGAATGGTGCCGCCGGGTGTATCTCGATCTTGCGGGCCGCTTGCCGAGTGTCAAGGAACTCGATGCGTTCACCTCGAAACCCGCGCGATCCAAACAACAGATCCACGCCAAACGGGTCGCACTTGTCGACCGCTTGCTGGGAAGCGAATACACCGCCGATTATGTGAATCACTGGACCGCGATGTGGACCAACACGCTTATCGGCCGCACAGGGGGCCGCATGCGGCGGTCGCTCACCAGTCGCGAAGGAATGCAGGATTATCTTGTCGACTCATTGTTTGCAAACAAGCCGTACGCAAAAATCGTCGAGGAATTGATCACCGCCACGGGAAGCGCGACGCCCGGGTCGGAAGAGTATAACGGGGCGGTTAATTTTCTGATCGAAAAACTCGCCGACGACGGCGTGCAAGCGACGGCCAAAACCGCGGAGATTTTTCTCGGCACGGCCGTCCAATGTACGCAGTGCCATAACCATCCGTTTAACGAGAATCGTCAAAATCAGTTCTGGGAACTCAACGCCTTCTTCCGCCAGGCCGCCGTGGACGTGGAACGTGACGCGGACAGTCCCCAGCGACTGGGGCGGATCGTGAACCGCGATTTCGCCGGCGAGGGGCGGGCGCTCTACCGCGAAAATCGCCAAGAGATCTTTCTCGACGATCGCGACGGTCAGTTGGTCGACCGCGATGCGGCCCAGCAAGTGTCGGCCCCGATTTATTACGAGCTCCGCAACGGCCAGATGCAGGTTGCCTATCCCGCGTTTATCGACGGTACGCGGTTGGTGGATTTATATGTCGAGAAGAATCCCAGTGCCGAAGCCGAGCGGGGCAATAGCGGCTATCTGGAGGATGTCGACCGCCGCCGGGAGTTGGTGAGTCTCGTTACGCAGTCGCGAGAATTTGATCGGGCGATTGTGAATCGGCTCTGGGCCTACTTTATTGGTTACGGTTTTACGCGGCCCTTTCACGACATGGGGCCCCACAATCCGGTGTCGCACCCCGAATTGCTGGATGAATTGGGACTCGCTTTCCGTGCCGCTAATTTCGATCTTAAATCGCTAATGCGCTGGCTGGTGCTCACCGAGGCCTATGGCTTGAGTAGCCGCGTGACGAGCGGCAACCGGGCCGACGATCCCACGCAGGGAGTCGCCCCACAGTTCAGCCGATTTTACGTGCGACAGATGCTCCCAGAGCAATTATTCGAATCGCTGCTCGTGGCAACCGCCGCCGACGCGACCGTGGCGAAGAACGAAAGGGCCAATTTGAAAGACCGCTGGCTACGACAATTCGACACGGCGTTTGGCACCGACGATAACGCTGAGGCGACGACGTTCAACGGCTCGATTCCCCAGGTGCTCACACTGATGAACGGTGAATTAATCCAGCGAGCCTGCAGCACGGGAAGCGGCAGCTTTTTGGACCGGATTGCCAATGATGTTTCGCTCACCAACCGGGAAAAGATCAATTACCTGTATCGCGCGGCATTGGGTCGCCAGCCCACAAAGCCGGAAGCGAACCTGTGCAATGAACTCTTGGCGGCACGGAACAACGACGTGGTTGGCACATTGCAGGACGTGTGGTGGGCGGTGCTCAACAGCAATGAATTTATTTTGGTGCACTGATAAGAGGCAAATCAATGACCCCTTTCATCACGCCGCGAGGCATGAATCGTCGACATTTTCTCACGCATCTTGCGGGGGCATCGGCGTTTGCGATTCCCGCCTTGTCGCTGGGCGAATCCCTTGTGGCCAATGCCGCCACACTTAAACGCAATCACAAGTCGTGCATTCTGTTATGGATGGGGGGCGCACCCCCCTCGATTGATATTTGGGACATGAAACCCGGCACCGCGACGGGGGGGACCTTCAAGCCGATCAGCACCAAAGGCGAGGGGCAAATCAACGAGTTGTTGCCGAAAGTCGCCGAGCAAATGCACCATCTGTCGATCGTGCGGTCGATGAGCACCCGAGAGGCGGACCACGACCGCGGCACGTATTACATGCATACCGGCTTCGTACCGAACCCGAGCGTCGAACACCCCAGTTACGGGGCGGTGATCGCTCACGAGTTGGCGGACAAAATCGCGGACCTTGAGATCCCGCCGTTCATTTCCATCGGCGGACCGAGCGAAGGACCCGGGTTTCTGGGGATGGCCTATGCGCCGTTTCAAGTCGATCCCAACGGCCAACTTCGCAACGCCCAGATGAGCGTTCCTGCCGAGCGGATGGATGATCGCATGAAATTGCTCGCCGCGCTCGAGGGCCGTTTCATCGGCGAGGAGCGTGGCCCCGCCGCGGGCGAACATGCCAAGGTGCTCGACAAAACGTACTCGCTTTTAACGAGCAAACAGATGGTGGCGTTTCGCGTCGACACCGAACCACAAAAAGCACGTGACCGCTACGGCAACACAAGCTTTGGCCGAAGTTGCTTGATGGCACGGCGATTGGTGGAAACGGGCGTGCCCTTTGTGGAAGTCAATCTCGGGGGCTGGGATTTGCACCAGAATTGCTTTACCGGTCTCCAGCAGAAACTTCCCGAAGTCGATCAAGCGATGAGTGCCTTGGTCGAAGATTTGGCGGCCAGTGGTTTGCTTGCCGACACGATCGTGCTGTGGATGGGCGAGTTCGGCCGAACGCCACGCATCAACGGCAACGCGGGACGCGACCATTGGGCCCGCAGTTGGAGCGTGGTCGCGGGTGGGGGTGGACTTGCGGGGGGAAAAGTCATCGGTGCCACGAACGAAGACGGCACCGAAGTCGTGACCGAGTCCTATAGCTCCGAAGACTTGATGTCGACGGTCTGCCGCGCGATGGGAATCTCGCTGGAAAAGAATTTCACCGCCAACAATGGCCGACCGATGAAGATTGCCGGCGGGGGCAAACTAATTGCGGGTTTGCTCACCTAGCCGGGAGTTATTCGGCCGGGGTTTCAGTCAGTTCGTCCGACGGCTCGACGTCGTTAGATTCGTCGTCGGCGATATCCGTTTCGTCAGCTTCGATATCTGATTCTTCCATTTCATCGGCCGCTTCATCGCCAGTCTCCGCAACATCCGTTGTTGTGGCAGGATGGCTTTCGGGGAAGAGGGCTTTGTCAACTTCAGGCAGCATCAGCTCGGCAAACTCAGCAGCGACATTGTCCTCTGCAGTGTTTTCGCCGGAAGCGACATTGCTCGTGAAATAAAGCTTGTAAAGCGCGCGTGACAATCCGTAATGTTGTCGCGGATCGCCGGGTGCTTCCCATTTATCCGTGTCAGGATGATTCCAAGCCCAAAAGACGCGCTCGGCACGACGTCCATAGACGTCGTCTTTAATAAACTTGCCGGTGAAGAATTCCGCAGGCTTGCTTGATTCAAGTTCCATTTTGTGTTTGATTTGGGAACCATCTTGGCGAAAACCTGAACTGGGGTAGCAAATGTTCGGCGTGTGTCGACAAATGTCACGAGAATGACCCACGATCAGCCAGAGCACCACTTGGGCTCCAGTCTCATTGTTCTTGTAGCTCCGCGAGACATATTTGACCGCTCCCGCAGTCTTCTTCACTTGCTCGTCAACTGGCAAGTCTTCCCCTTTCCAGTCCCCAATTTCCTTGGGGACCTTTTTGAAACGTTCCCCCATGACCTCCGCCTCGACGCCGGGTTTGCCCCAACGGTCTTTCAGCCAAAGACCTTCCACGAAACAAAGCGAGACGATCAGAAAACCACCCAAGATGGCGGGTATGAATAGAGTGCGAACCATGTTGGCGAGACTCAGCGGGGATCGGGCAAAGACGTTTACGGTAGTTTTACGGTATGCGTGAACCGACCGGCTGTCAAGAAATGCCCTCCCCGTGCCGGGAAAGTTCGCGGAAGCCCAGCCCTACAAACGGCACAAACGGCGGGAGTACTCGCACCCGTCCACATTGGCCGCGACTAATAATCCGTCTGATCAGGGTCTATCCGAAGCTTCAAAATAGATCGCTTGCTGGAGATCTTGGTCCATGGTTTTCTGGACCTTCGCCGCGGCGGGATTGCCGAGTTCGATGTTATGGGCGGTAGTTCCCGAGGTGGGGGTCACATATCGCGAATTGGCCACGGGGACGTTGCTCGAGAGCGGTCGTGATGCCGTCACGGGATTGACGTTCACCGTAGCTTTGGGAACGGTATTCTGCTGCAAATTGACCTGCGTGTTTGGCGCCATGCGCAGCGCTTGGCTCAAACTTCTCGGCAAAGCAGGTGGTCCATCCTCGATTTGGGGGAGTGGTTGCAGGCCGCCTTGAGGTCCGAAACCGGGGATCTCCAGCCCATCGTCGACAGGTGCATCCTCAAATCCATCCGCGGGTTGCTCGCCACCAGGGGCCGCGGACTCATCAGCCGGCGTGCGTTGGGGTTTGGCCGGTCCACGCAAGTCTTCTTGGTCGGGTTGCGGCCGCAGAAAAATGGGAAGCTCTTGCTGCAACTCGGGCGATACCGCTTCCGGGGTGGGAGTCAGACCAATGGTGTCCCCGGGCCAGGGCCGCCAGTTCGTCGTGTAGTTTCCCCAAGTTCCACGATTGGGATAGCACATGCCGTCAGCCGCACAGGGGCAAGGTGTTGCAGGCAAGGGGCCATGTGCCCCCGCCGAACTTACGATGGTTAGCCCCAACATGATTGCCGCGAGACCCATGTCTGTAAGACTCGAGTTGAATTTTCTTGGTTGCGACATAACGATTCCTTTGCACATATGAGATCGCATCTGAATCTTTCGTTGCGGTATCGTTTAATTTGAGGGAGTTTCCCGTTTTAGTTTGCCATTTGTTCGGACGATTAGAACGTGTTGCCCAAGCCAAAGCGGTCGATTCTGTTGAGAGCCGAGGTGCTGAGAGAGACAAAGCCGAAGATTGACTCGAACGGACGTAGGATTTTGGCAACCATGCCGGACATCGTGGAGTAACGATCCTGGGCGATGAACAGGCGATCGCCAGGCATTAGTTGATAGTTAGTTGCCGTGGAGGCACCACGCGTGACGTCTTCCCAATTGACCGGGAGGACTTGCTCGCAGCCGACGCCATTAGGCGCGGGGCGTGCAATCCACATCCGTGTGGAGGAAATCTGCGAAATGCCACCGATCGAGGCGACCGCGTCGAGAACCGTTTCGTTGCCCGTGATGGGCAGACGAACCACGTCGTCGCCAAAGCCGCCACCTTGTGTGATGACGTAGTAAAGCTTGCTATTGTAAGCAAGCACGTCGACGAAGACCTCGGGCTGTTCCAGCTTGTGGGCCAATTGGCCTTCGACTGCTGCCCGAGCTTCTTCGATGGTCTTGCCCGCCACGAAGACCGAGCCGTAGGTGCCCAAGTTGACGCGACCATCGGGACCCACCAAGTGTTGACCCGTGACCTGTTGCGCCCCTGCGGATTGCAGGAGCGAAATCGATACGTCCACATCGGACAAGATTTGCTGCAATTTCCTGCGGACTTCGTCTTCCGCTTCTTCGATGGTGAGACCCGTGACTTTGATTCGCCCGTAGGTGGGGCCTAGGTTCACGCTGCCATCCGCGTCGACGGAATAAGCATCATTAATTGGTTGATCAGGGAATGCCCCGGTTACCCGCACCAGTAGGGCATCGAAAGTCTCGATCTTATGGGGCGATTTAGGAACCAATTTTACCCCTTCGATTAACAAGATATCCGGCGGTTCAATAATGTAGCGCGGCAACGACACCTTTTCGAGCTCTCGGGGTACGGAGCTGTGAATTGGTGGCTCGGGAGGCGTTACGGGGAACGGATCTCGCGGAGCAAGAAAGGCCGTGCATCCGGGTGCAAAGATCAGTACTGCTAGCACCGCCAGTGTCTTGCCAGTGTGCAGATGAGTATGATAGGCCAGCT
>JBGTEU010000486.1:0-3486 GCA_041747595.1 Bythopirellula sp. | reverse complement strand
CCTCGCCATACTGAAAGATGATGTCGGCCAGGCGCTGCTCGCCCATATGGGAGAGCAACTCCCAAGCTGCCTCGCCTTGCTCGGGATCGAATCGCAAATCGAGCGGTCCATCGAGTTGAAAAGAAAATCCCCGCTCGGCGTCGGCCAGTTGGTCGCTAGAAAGCCCCAGATCGAGCAGAATTCCATCGACGGCGGCGATGCCCAGGTCCGCGAGCAACGCGGGGATTTCCGTGTAGTTAGCCGAAGCCAATTTAATGGGCAACCCCGCGAGTTGTGTTTCACAGCGCGCAAGCGCCGCTGGATCGAGATCGGTGGCCAGCACGGTGCCCGTCGGGCCGACCGCTGTCGCCAAAGCCGCGGGGTGTCCTCCTCCACCGAGCGTGCCGTCAACGAAGAACTTTCCCGGTGCTGGTTCGAGCCACTCCAGCACTTCAGCGAACAAAACCGGGATATGGCAGGTGGGTTCGGGCACGTACAATCCGACCTTTCGCGTCTGGACTGGTCGCTTAAGCGACCAGTCCGATCAATGTTCAATTTCCGCTATCATACAATATTCAAATACCTAATTCATAATTTTCCCAACGTCATAAAGCGCATGGAACCGTGGATCGATTACGAATTGCCCCCGGAATTGATTGCTCAGCAACCGCTGCAGCATCGGGCCGACGCACGGCTGATGGTGCTGGATCGACGCCGGCAGTCGATTGATCAATCCCACATTCGCGATTTGCCACGGCTCTTGGAACCTGGCGATCGCCTGGTACTCAACGACACCAAAGTGATCCCCGCCCAACTGCGCGGGACCCGGGTGAGCACCGGCGGACGTTGGCAGGGATTGTATTTAGGGACCACGCCGAGCGGCGAGTGGCGGCTCGTTTGCAAAACGCGCGGGCATTTGCACCCACCCGAGCAGATATCGCTCGTCGACCGCGGGGAAAAACGTCGATCAAACTTTGGCTCTTGGAGCAACAAGAGGAAGGAATGTGGCTGGCGAGACCGGAAGGGGATCGTCCGCCGCTGGAGGTCTTGGAGGAAGTCGGGCACGTGCCGCTGCCTCCCTACATTCGCAAAGGCCATTCGGTGGACTCCGACTTCTTCGATTATCAAACGGTCTTTGCTCGCTTCCCCGGTGCCGTCGCCGCGCCGACCGCGGGACTGCACTTCACCAAGGAGTTGCTCAAGGCGCTCGAACAATCGGCGATTGATCTCTCGGCGGTGACATTACACGTGGGGATGGGAACGTTCCGGCCGATTACCGTCGACGATATCGAGGAGCATCCCATGCACACCGAATGGGGAGAACTCAAAGCCGATGCCGCTAGAGAGCTCACCCGCACGCGTGGCAAGGGGGGCCGCAACATCGCTGTGGGAACAACCGTCGCCCGCGTTCTCGAATCCGCCGCCGGCAGTCAAGATTTGAGTGGCGAGAAGGCTCAAGCAGTGCAGGCCTGGCAAGGGGACACCGATCTCTTTATTCGCCCTCCTTACGATTTCCAACTCGTGGACGGACTGCTCACCAACTTTCATTTTCCCCGCACGACGCTGCTGTTGTTGGTGCAAGCCTTCGGGGGAACGGAGCTTGTTCGCCGCGCCTATGACGAAGCAATCAAGGAAGAGTACCGCTTCTACAGCTACGGCGATGCGATGTTGATTTTGTAAGCCAGGTCGTCGCTTGGCCTCTTCCATTGTCAATCAAAAGATTCCCGACACCTTTCGAGTCGGATTAGTCAAACAAGATCCTATTCGGTGGTCACGAGATAGTCGGTCATCGTCGGCTTTTCGAGGGGTGTGACTTCGTAGAACACCAAGCCATCTCGCTCCGTGCG
The DNA here is from genome assembly GCA_041747595.1 of Bythopirellula sp. GTDB lineage: Bacteria > Planctomycetota > Planctomycetia > Pirellulales > Lacipirellulaceae > Bythopirellula. Next base: position 1,660 of record JBGTEU010000486.1, on the reverse strand, counting down.
AAAGACGTTCAAAGCGGGATCGTGATTCTCCGCGGCGATGGGTTGATCTTTCTCTTCGCGGTCCACGAAGACCATCACCGGCTCACCATTGACGTCGCAAAGCATGGCCGTGGTTTCGCGGCTCAATCCCCCGGGATAAGAAAGACCCTTCATCATGCTTCCCAGGGGCAATTTGGACAGTCGCAAGGCAATTCCCTGACGCAAGAGAAATGTCTCGGCAAAGCGATCATCGTCGCGGCATTCGTAGTACGGCTCAAATCCTTCGGCAACGGTCTTGGTGTAAACTTGTGCGACGGGAACCGGCTGGAAGAAGGGCTCGTTACCCGTTCTGCTCGAAGGGGTCCAAAGCGCGAACGCCAAACAGGCCGCCGCAGCCGCTGACGCAATCCCCACGAGCCAAGGCCAGCGCGCCAGCATTGGAATCGATTCCCTGCCGTGGGCGGCGGCAGCCAGATGTTTTTCTATGGCGGCCAAGTGAACGGCCGGCGGAGCGACCAACGGGAAGGCATGCTCCAGCGCGGCATCGACGCGAGCCTGCAGGGCGGCTTCCGTAGCCAGTTGCGGCTTGGCCGCGATTTCGGCTTCATAAGTCGCACGATCTTCCACAGCCATCACCCCGTCGAGGTAGGCCTCAAGGCGTTCGTCAAAATGTGTGTTGCCAAACTCGGTCATTGAGGGCTTGGTTATTTAGGATTGTGGGGGAAAGATTGCGATATCGAAACTTGCGACCGTAATTTGTTGCGGAGTTCACTTTTACTGCGGTGAACATGGCTCATCGCCGTTCCCGCAGGGATCTGCATGATTTCCGCGATCTCGGTGTACGACAGTTTTTGAATCGTACGCAATAGCAAACAACACCGGGCATCGGGGCTCAGCCGTTGCAAAGCCGCTTGCACCTCGTCGTCAAAGGCGGCCTGATCGGCCAGCAGTTCGCCGGTCTGTTCGGCCACGGGGGACGCGGTTAGGCCGGCCGCCGAATCGTGCGCCAACTGGACCAAACTCAAGGGATCGGCCGCGTAAGTCTTGCGATTCTGAGTTTTGCGTCGGTAATTCAAAGCACACCGTCGAACGATTTCCGCCAACCAGGCAACCAGATTGGTTCCCGGCTGAAAATCGGCAATTTTCTCCATCGCGATGATGGCTGCTTCTTGGACAATATCCTCGGCCTGGGTTTGATCGCCGACGATGGCTGCGGCGATGGTTGTGAGCCGGGGATAAGCGGCCCGATACTGCGCAATCAAATCGTGCAGGCCTTCGCCAGACGACGAATCCTCGGATTTCTGTCGAGTTTTATCAGTCGCCTGTTTCATGCGGGCTCAACACTAAGATGTCGAAAGTCGGGCAATCTATTGCATTTACGACTGCTTTGCGGGCTGAAATTTGACGATGGCCACTAAACACGCTCTCTTGCTAGCAAAACGGTGGCAAGCCGCTGCGACCTTGCTAAACTACAGAAGTCGGCCATTGCGAGCAATCAAAGGATGCTCACCTGCCTTTCTCCTTCAAAAGCGAAGGTGGCCAAAATGTGGGGTCCCAAGGGCAGCGATTTCCTACATGGAGTATTTCCCACTCATCGGGTTAACTCGACCATGCGAAGAAGATCTTCCTGGCGTATTTCGTCGAGGACTGCCGCACCCCTGTCACGGGGGCCAGTCGGATT
>JBGTEU010000485.1:0-5529 GCA_041747595.1 Bythopirellula sp. | reverse complement strand
GTTTTAACCGTGTTGCTCTCCAAGTCGACCAGGACAACGGTTTCGCCGCACTGAGCAAGTGCCTGTGCAAGCAAAGCAGAACGGCCAGAACAACCTACTGCCAACAGCACCGCGTTGCGTTCGGGTAGTTGACGTTGAATTCGCAGTGCTGCGGTGGCGATGTTCTCACCTCGTAGCTTCTCATGGGACAGATCGCCCAGTAAAGGCAGACCGAGTTCTCGGGCAACGTTCTCGGGCGTCGGACGAGTTTGTTGCTTCCACTCCAGCATAAACAGCGGGGCAACAAGTAAGCCCAGGGTAGCGATCAAACCTGCGCCAAATATTTTACCTACGTTCGAGCGAATGCCATCAATCGCCGCAGTGGGGGTCTGGACGACTTTCAGTTCATCCACCTCAGATTTAAACGCATGTTCAAATTGCTCGGTGAGCGACTGCAGGCGCAGTTTCTCATCTGCGCCCTGTGCGACCGCGAGCATCAGCGGTGCAACTTCCTTTTGCGTCTCGGCAAGCTGTTCAAGCTCCCTCAACTTTCCAGCAAATTTTTGGGATAGTCTTTCTGTCTTATGTCGTGCGCCAACAATGTCGAGCTCAAGCAGTGCCAACGATTGATCGAGCAACTGGGGCTGCTCGGCGAACCCTGCCAGCACAACTTCACCGCCGTCTTCAGCACGACCGCGAACCACCAGCCTCTTAGCTAGTCGCTCCTCAACCTCAGAAAGCTGATCCTGCAATTGAGATACTCGCGAGTTCTGCTCTGCTTTCAGGATCGCTAGCTCACCGTCGATGCGATCCATCTCAGCGTCGCTGATGAGGCCCTGCCCGTGCAGCTTCTTAATCCGTTCCAGTTCGCGTTCCTTAACGCTCAATTTGACTGTGTACGATGAGTCTTCTTGCTCTTTGATAATTTGGTCCCGCAAGAATTGGCGGCGGTCACTGTCAGTTGCACCGATGGGAATCGTGGTGCGCTGGGCAGATTCCGAAGACCCGCTTAATTCGGCGGCATTCTCAGCTTGTAGAGATCGCAATCGATCTCGCTTTGACTTGGCCGAGTCTAACTCGATGCTTGCCATCTCTAGTTCGAGGTCAAGTTCGGAAATCGAACTCTGCAATACAGTTGCTTTGGATTCAAGATTCTCAGGAGTTTTAAGACCGTGATCCTCGAGAAATGCCTGGAGGGCTGCTTGGGCGTCGTCGAAGCGTTCTTTCGCAATCCGCTGGTTTGCTGCAAACTCCTTGACGAATCGGCCAATTGCCTGTTTGCTGATTCGCCTAGCTTCGTCAGCATAGCATTGCAACGCTGTTTCGAGCACGCGTTCGGCTTGTGCTTTGTCTGGGCGAACGACACGAACAACAAGGGCGTCACCACTAGGAACCAATTCGACAGATACATTGCGTCGCAATTCAAGCAGGTCCGCTCCAAGCTGGCATCTTTTGTTCAGCTGTTCCAGAATAGTCGGGGTATCGATCACATGGACCAAATTGCCGAGCGTTGGTGGGCGGTAATAAGGCGCAGTATTCTCATTGGGAGTGTAGAGCAGTGCGCCTTCAAACGTGTACTTGCGGCTCTCGAGGAAATATGCAGCCGTCAAGGCGACTAGAACGCTGATCACTAACGTCAGCACGAGGTATTTCTTCCAATGCAAGACTGCTCTTGCAGTATTCTCTATAACGAGTTGGACACCCGTTGCTTGGCCTGATTGCACAGGTCGCGGGGCTAAGGTTGAGGCACGATTGCTGTTCATTGATGATAAGTCACAACAATTCCGCCATGCGGCACGCTATTCGTTCCTGTGAACGCACTGCCTGACTGGTGCACCTGATTCACGACGTAATCTTCGTCAATGATTGCCAAATAAGATTCATTTTTTAGCATATCAGAACAGATTTCAATCGCAAGTGAATTGTCGATTTCACCGACTTTTAGCCTGCAAGCCTGAGGGGTGGGCAGATTTTAACCCAAGTTGACGTGCGAACCCCTGTCAATCCTCGCTAGCGGCGAACTGGAAGGCCGGCGACGTGATGTTTGCCTCGAAGTTTCGCTCAGCAATCGCAAACTGCTTGTCTCGCCATGCTTCGACCATTTCCAGTTTCGCGGCTGCCAAAGTTCGCTCAGATTCGACTCGCAAAAAGATATCCACTCGCCCTTCTTTATAAAGGGCAATGTAAGCATCAAGCTGTTCTTGCGCTACGGCGACCCGCCTTTCCTGTCCTGCTAGAATACTTTCTGCGGAGTGTAGATTATCTTCCGCACGGCGCACCGCATGTGTAATATCGAATTCGATCTGGTTAAGTCGTGCGGTCTCCTGGGAAATCGTCAATTTCGCTCGGTCCAAATCTGATTTCGCTGTTCGCAGTCCGAACGGGCGCTCATAGAGTACACCTACAGCCCAGGTGTTGTATTCATGACGTGCGATGGTACGGATCGAGTTCCCGAGATTCTCGTTCAATCCGTTGACCGAGTAATTTACACGGGCCGACAAATCGGGTTTTAGGTCATTGCGGGCCCGTGAGAGATCAACCTGCGCGGCCTTCACCACGGCCCTTTGAGCCAGAACCTCGGGACGCTGTAGAGCAAATGGTAAAGTCGCCTCGAATGGCTGCGACGCCGAATCGGCGTCGCCGTTATCAGTTGCTGCCAGAGGCAGGCATTTTAAATTTATTGATGGTGTGTACATCTGAGATTCCGCGGCGAAACACAAATCAAGTCCCATGATCTGTCGCAGCCGGCTTTCGGCAATGTCCCGAAGTTGCACACGCTCCATTTCTAAGACCCTGAATTCTTCGTAAAGCGACTTTACCTGCAGCACGTTAGGAAGTGCACTTTGGCCGAGCTCGGCGCGGCGAGATTCCTCGTCGAGCAGACTCTGAACCTGTGCCAGAAGCTCCTTCGCAACTTGATGGCTGCGCTCAGCGCAGGCAAATTCCCAGTAAGCCAACTCAATATCACGGGTAAGTACTCGGATTTGAGCCATGAAATCGTATCGCGACTCCTTGTACTTGGCCTGGGCAATTTTTAGCGGGGCAAGAGCAGAAGCAGATCCCATTCCGCGCATTAAAGGTTGGTCAAAACGGAAATTTAATGCTGAGTCCCAGCCGGGATTAACGATCAATTGGTCGCCTTGCGGAAAGTAGTTCTCGTAGTTCGAGCCAAAGCCAAACTCCGCCTGGCCGCCACTAGGGAGATTGCGTCGCAAATAGAGATTGTTGAGACGGTCGAAGGGCCTCAAAAAGTCAGTCTCCAGGAAATCAGCAACTGATCCGAATGACTGAATTTCGCTGCGAACTTGCACGTCCGATTGCCCACCATACGCCGCGACACCGGTCACGGGGTCGAACACCGACTTCGCATTCTGGATAAGCGTTGCGTCGATCGAAGGTGCGTAGCTGAGTACCACAACCTCTTTGCTTTGCTCCAAGCCTATCCGAACTGCTTCAATCAACGATAGTGAATATACAGTGGGACTATCTAAAAACGGCGTGGTTCCGAAGTTGCTACCGAGGAACCCGGGAATCGTAGTTTCAGCCTCAGGGGCCGGTATAGTTTCCGGCAACTGCGAATCCAGCGGCATGCGGGCAGGAGCCTCTCCGAATGTTTCAAATTGGGGTGGAGCGCCGAATAAATTCGGGCGTTGTGTAATGTCACCACTGGCCTGAGCGATAGAAATCTGCAGCGCGTCGTCTGTCTCCCCCGTATCAGGCAACGGGATGAATACGAATTCAGAGTGGTCAGCTTGGTAGGGAGCAGGAGGCTGAAATAAAGCTGGAGGACTGCATCGGGCTACGCGGCAGGTCAAGCAAGCTGCGAGCGCAATCGTGAAGTAGACGAGCAGAAATGGAGTTCTACATACTGGCATATGTGGCTAGATCTCTGAAAGCATGCATTGAATGCACGACGGCATACCAATCGGGATCACTTCGGGCATAATTCGGCGTCCCTGCGTCGACCAATGATCTCATCGACCTGGCGAGACCTTGTATTCAGCACGACTGGCACAACCGGGATGAATCTGCTGACCGGCCGTGGCATAATTCGGACAGTCGTCACAGCCTACTGACCGCTGGTAGATTTTGGACCAATGTGTCGAGAACACTGAGTTTGAGACTCGGTTCCTAGAAGGCGGAGGCACGCGTACCCCAAAAGACCGAAATCGCTCAAATTTGACACGGCCCCAGCGGGAGGATCATCTGGCGGGGGTACGTATTCGTACACTTTGCTGTATTGGTTTTGACCATAAAGCAAGAGAGTAACAGATTCTAAATCCGTCAAAAATTGCGTAAATCCCTCTCAATCGCGCAAGTTTGCTTGACAGGTACCACCGTCGCAAATAGTTTATCTGGGATAGTTATTTGATTTTACCGATGGGATTCGGACACCGACGGCAAGGACTTGCATCATATCCACTAAGTAGATTCTGGGCGTGACGTCAACCAGCTGACGTCTTTTGGAGGTTCATCTGCGAACTCGGCAGTTCAGGCACCACGACAAAGCATCACCAACCAAACAACCCACCTCTAGAACCGACGTTAATCAACCGCCGCTTACGGCACGGAATTTGGTTTTTTTTTCGCCCGGTTATCATCGCTGGTTTGTTAAGCGATGGATTGAGCGCTTAATCGCGTGGTCAAGTATTATCGTTGTTGGTCCCGTCCTCTTGTTGTTAGCGATTCTCATTCGCGCGACTTCGAGTGGAAAGGCCTTCTTGTGGCAAGAACGCGTCGGTCTGGATGGGCGCGTTTTTCAGATTGTCAAGCTGCGCTCAATGTTCGAGGATGCCGAGCAGTGGACCGGAGCAGTATGGGCTCTCGAAGATGATCCGCGCATAACTCCACTTGGTCGATATCTTCGCAAGTTGCACCTCGATGAGCTTCCACAAATCTGGAATGTGGCCCGAGGTGAAATGTCGTTCATCGGTCCACGACCGGAGCGCCCTAAATTTGTCGACACATTAATCGACCAGATTCCTGGCTATGAATGCCGTCTTGCTGTGCTTCCTGGTGTGACGGGACTTGCTCAGGTTAACCTGCCCCCCGATCAAACCCCTGATTGTGTGAGGCGAAAAGTCGAACTCGATCTGGAGTACATTTTCACGGCCGAACCAAGCCTAGACTTGAGAATAATATTTTGCACCATTCTCAAGATGATTGGCGTGCCTCGCGAGCGATCAGCAAAGTTGGCCTATATCTACCGAGAACTCTCCGCTACGCCTGGCTTGGCCGAGTTTTGTGACACTGATGATAACCTCGAATTCCGGGGTATTAACAGGCACACTTGCCACATCAAGTCCTTCTAAACATACTTGGCTTAAAAGCACATCGCTAACCGCACAGGGGTAACCAGTGCCTAGTCAAGTTGCAGAGCAGTCGGCAGTAACTCAGCGCATCGTCCACGTATCGTTCGGTCTCGACATGGGCGGTCTTGAGAGGCTGCTTTTGGAGATCGCTGAAATTACCGATCCTCGATTTCAGCGGTTGTTTTTCATTTCGCTTGGTTCAATAGGCACGGTGGGCTAGCAACTGCGTCGCTAAGGC
>JBGTEU010000484.1:0-5264 GCA_041747595.1 Bythopirellula sp. | reverse complement strand
AATGTGTCAAGGCGAGTTCAAAACAAGTTGTCAACGAGACGCTGTCACTGGATTTCTCGCAGTTCACGCTAGACTTTCGCCACTGTTTGCCGCGACAATAAAGCTAGCAACATAATAATCCTAGCCGAGGGCGGCAGCCCGCGGTCGACATTCATTTCAACCGTGGACTTCCATCGACGGCTATCAAATGGCTGAAGAAGATTTCGACGTCGCCGCGCTCGCAGCGTATTTGCACATGCTGCCGACGCAAATCTCCAAGCTCGCCGATCGCGGCAAGCTTCCCGCTCGGCGTGTCGGCGGCGACTGGCGCTTTTCACGCGCCGAAGTGCATCATTGGCTTGAAGATCGCATCGGGGTGTCGGGTGACAGCGAACTCGCGGAATTGGAAACGAGTCTCGAGCGTGCCGACAAGCTTGGCGAAGGCGACATCTCAATTGCCGCGTTATTGCCGGTCGAAGCGATTGCGGTTCCGCTGGCCGCCCGTACGCGCAACAGCGTGATTACGGCCATGGCAGAACTCGCCATGAACACTGGCATCTTGTGGGACGCGGCGAAAATGGCCGAGGCGGTCACAGCTCGCGAAGCGATGCACCCCACGGCCCTCGACATTGGCGTGGCACTCTTGCACCCCCGCCGTCCGCAAGTTTCGATTTTGGGCGAGGCGGTGCTTGCTCTCGGAGTCACTAGCCGAGGAATTCCCTTCGGCGGTTCAAGCGGACTTACCGATGTGTTTTTCTTGATTTGCTCGACCAACGATCACGAACATTTGCGGATTCTTGCCCGCTTGAGCCGCATGATTACCGATGCCGACTGGCTCGCCGAATTGCGCGAAGCAAGTGACTCACAAGCGGCCCACGAGCTGATTGCCACCCGGGATAATGAATTGAGTGATTGAGAACTTTGCATGTCGCTGACTGAAACGACAACACTGATAGCGACCGAGCCAATAATGGTACTCGCAATCGGCCCCTGGGATCGGGGTGAATTCGCAATTGCGCTCGATGAAATTCAAGTCGGCGAAAAGTGGCTTGCCGTGTCGGATTGCGAAACCGCAAGCGAGTTGCTCAATCAAAGCCAGTACCTGACAGAGTTTATTTTGCTCGCGCAGCCGCTGCCGGGATCTTACCAGCAGAGCGAAATTGAACGACTCCGCCGCGCGGCACCCCTCGCGCAAATCGTGCTTGTCGCCGGCAGCTGGTGCGAAGGGGAGCTTCGCACGGGCAAACCGCTCGCCGGCGTCTTGCGATTGTATTGGTACGAGCTGCCACCCTGGTGGCTTACCATTCGGAAGGATCCGTTATGCTGGTCCCCCTGTTTAGATAGTCCGCTCAGCCCGCGCTCTTCAGAAACATTTTTCGATCAAAAGTTGGAAGGTGTCGCCGCCATTCAGACGCCAACGCATGCCACCTACGAAACACTTGCCGCAACGCTCGCGCCGTACGGATTGAAATGTCACTGGACGCGGCGCGATTCAAAACTTCCGGACGAACTAGCGGTAGGCATATGGGACGGCGGACAACTCGATCCGCCAGAACTCGCGGAGCTGCAAATCTTCGCCACCGCAATCCATAAACGCGGCGGCTCGCCAATCGTTCTCCTCGACTTCCCCCGTAAAGAACACTTCAGCCAACTCCGCAAAATCAACTGCACGGCCATCCTCGGCAAACCCTATATTACTACTGAACTCTTAAACGTAATTCATCGCTTGCGGTTTCGCGATACGACTTCACCAGTCCTCTAACGCCGTCCGCAAAATCTCCCGCTTCCAACCCGTCTCATGCACGGGCCAGCACCGCACGTCGCGCAAGCCCTCCGGCAAGTCCCGGCACTCGTATTGAGCGGGTTCATTTTGCTCGTGTGCCACTTGCCAGGTGCCACTTTCCGCAGGCACCAGTGGTGGCGGTCGTCGCAAAACGTTGCTTTTTCGCCAAACAAGCCTTCCTTGATCGAACAGCGTCACGATCACCGCGGGAGACATCGCGAGCATCCGCCGAGCAATGAGCTCGTGGCTCGCGGTCGAGTAAATCTCCTTGAGTTCGAACAAATCCCAATCCACGGCAAACCCGTCCGCTCGAAACCAATCAAACGGTAATACCAACGCGTTCGCCAAATGGTTCGCCATCTGCTCACGTTCCGCCGAATCAAGCTCCGTGGGATCGATCCCCAACCGAGCGAACACCCGATGGGCAGCAAACTCGCCGATCTCGTGAGCCGTAGCCCATTGCCGACGTTCGGGGCGAGGGTCATCGGCGAGTAAAATGGTCCCCCGCCCTGCTCCGCTCGTTTGTCCAACTCGCACGAATCGTGCCCGCACCGCGGTTTGCTGGTCTTGTGCCACGACCAGCCCAAGACGCTTTGCCATACCAAGCGCATCAACTGGTGGGCGATCCACTCTCGCTTCGGCTAACAGTTCTTCAGCGCAGTCGTTGATGGCCTCTGCCAATTGTTCTACAGGAACTTCGGTGAGCATTTGTTACCTCACAAACGGCAATTGTATACGTATGTATACTATCGCTTTCGCTGCACAGTTTCAAGCTTTTAACTGAGAATTCCGCGACTGCTCCTATTCCACGGCGGCTAATGGCTCCTATTCTTAAAATTCCCCAATGGGTATGATGGGGGATTGCCCAACCTGCCATGATGCCGACAGGAATGTGGGCTTTCTCCATCTTCACAGGGCCCCTTTGTGACCACCACCTACAGTACCGACTACGACACCAAGACGGACCGCACCGGCCCCAAGGGGCGGTATGCCTTTGTCAGCCTTGGCTGTCCCAAGAATCTGGTCGATAGCGAGCGGATGCTCGGCATGTTGCAGCTCGACGGCTACCAGTTGGTAAATGATCCTCAAGGGGCCGACTTCGCCATCGTTAATACCTGTGGATTTATCGAACAAGCCCGGCAGGAGTCCTTCGGCGCGATCGATGAAATGATTGAACTCAAGCGACAGGGGAAACTCCGCGGCCTGATCGTCTCGGGTTGCCTCGCCGAACGACAAAAAGAATCGCTTCTGATCGACCGGCCAGGAATCGACCAACTCATCGGCGTGTTTGGCCGCGAAGAAGTCACGAAAGTTGCCGACCGTTTGATCGGTGGGCTCGCGGAACAGCGGAGCGTCTTCCAACCCGCACCTACACACACACTTCCCGACAATCAGCGACTTCGGATCACGCCCAAGCATTTTGCATTTCTGAAAATTTCTGAAGGCTGCGACCGGCTTTGCACGTTTTGCGCCATTCCCAAAATGCGGGGTAAGCACGTCACCAAACCGATGGAAACGGTGATCGCCGAAGCCAAGGAACTCGCCGCCGATGGGGTTCGCGAGTTGGTAATCGTCGCGCAAGACACCACTTACTACGGCCTCGACCTTTACGGAGAAACACGACTTCCGGAATTGCTGCGACAACTCGAGCAAGTCGAGGGGCTCGACTGGATTCGCCTGATGTATCTTTATCCGATCTATTTCAGCGAAGAACTGATTGACACGATCGCGGCAAGTGAAAAGATCTTGCCTTATCTCGACATGCCGCTCCAGCACGCCAGCGACCTGATGCTCCGCCGCATGCAACGGCGAGTCACTCGCAGCGAAACGGAAACTTTGCTTGGCAAACTCCGTGACCAAATTCCCGACCTCGTCATGCGCACGACTTTTATCACGGGCTTCCCCGGCGAAACGGACGAGCATTTGGCGGAGCTCGAAGCGTTCATGCGTCAACAAAGATTCGAGCGGCTCGGCGTGTTCACTTATTCCTACGAAGGGGACACCCCCGCGGCAAAACTGCCCGATCATTTGCCCGAGGATGTGAAGGCCGCGCGACGGGACCACTTAATGGGGGTTCAACAGGAAATCGCGTTTGCTTGGAATGACAGCCAAATCGGCCGCCAGGTTGACGTGTTGATTGATGCACCCGTGCCGGATCAGCCCAATGCTTGGATTGGTCGGAGTTATGCCAACGCCCCCGACGTCGATGGAATTGTTTACGTGACGGGGCCGGGACTTTCGCCCGGCAAGCTGGTACGATGTGAAATTGTGGCCCGCAGCAGTTATGATTTAGTTGCTGCGGCCTGTGGCGAGCCGCGTTAACAGCCACCCTATTTACATCGAAACCCAGCCAACTTATCGCGATGAGTCATTCCACCGCCACCGGTCCGACTTCCACGGTGCTGAATTTCCCCAATCAGCTCACGTTGGCACGGATTTTTTTGTCGTTGGCGATGTTCGCGTTTCTCGTCTTCGGTTGGTACCAAACTGCGATCGGCTTGTTTGTCGTCACGGTGGGCACCGATTGGCTCGACGGATACTGGGCGCGCAAGTATCAACAGATCACGCAATTCGGTCGGGTCGTCGATCCGTTTGCCGACAAGCTACTCATCTGCGGCACGTTCATTTTGCTCGCAGCGATTCCGCCACTTGCCGACGGCACCTGGCCTTCAGGCATCAAGGCATGGATGGCGGTTGTGGTGACGGGACGTGAATTGCTGGTCACCGCGCTGCGTACCTTTGTTGAGCAACAGGGTGGGGACTTTTCCGCAAAGTGGGTCGGCAAATGGAAAATGGCGTTGCAGTGCTTGGCCGCATTGTGGAGCATGGTGCACCTCACCTATGTCAATCAAGCATGGAACCTCTGGCGAACGACTCCTCCCGCATGGATGACACAGGGACTGACGATTGTCGTTTGGGCGATGGTGCTGCTTACTCTCTATTCCGGTGTAAGCTACGTGCGGGCCGCAATCGATAAGTTTCGCACAATCTGATGTGACGTCACCATGGAAGAATCCATCAGCCCCGCGTCGATTGCATTGATGGCCTGCTTCTGCTTGGTCAGCCTCGGCACGCTGCTGTTTCTCTTTCAACGGCATATTGGCGGCACGCCTCTTCTCAATTTTGAACCGCGACGGCGCGTCCCTTGGGGACCGGCCATGGCGGCGGTAGCAATGCTCTTTCCTATTTCAGGGATCATTGTCGCGTTGTCAAATTCGAGCCCGCCGGTTGAAGAACAAACGATCGTCGACGTCCACACACCGGAAGTTTCCGAAGAAGTCACGGAAGAACTTGCCGCGGAGGATGCCGAAGAACCCACTAAGTTTGTCGCCAAAATTCTCGCCACGATTGTGATGATGATCGGTTTCGTCATTGTTTTGGGATTGTTTCTACACTCCGCCCTCGGGGCAGACGCCCACGACTTGGGATTGCCCACCAGCAAAGAGCAGTTGCTCGGTGACATCGGCTTGGGCATCGTCGCTTGTCTCGCGGCGATGTTGCC
>JBGTEU010000483.1:0-11643 GCA_041747595.1 Bythopirellula sp. | reverse complement strand
ATTCTCGCCGAGGGAACCGCTACGTTTGGTTCGAGTCTGACGAATAACAATACTTTTGTCGCCGTCGACTCAACAATCAACGGAGACCTGATCAATAACGGTACGCTCGAACTGGTAGGTAACAATACATTCGGGGGGAGTGTCTCGCTTTCTTCGACAAGTTCGTTGGGCATCGATATCGGTGGCACCCAGCCTGGCGAGTTTGATCTGCTTGCGGCCGATGATTTTCTCACACTTGAAGGCACGTTGAACGTGTCGCTCGACGGCGGCTTCGCGCCCCAGTTGGGAGACTCGTTTGGCATCTTGCGCGGCGACGCTGGCTTTGCCGGTTCGTTTGACACCCTCAATCTTCCCGCGCTCAGTTCGGGCCTCGCCTGGCAACTCAATCCGGGTGCGATCACCCTTTCTCTCGATGTCGTGTCGAGCACAGCCTCTCCCGGCGACTTCGACAACGACGGCGACGTCGATGGGCGGGACTTTTTGCTGTGGCAGCGAAATCCGGGTGTTGGAAGCCTCGCCGATTGGCAGGCGAACTATGGAACGGGCGCTCTGACTGCCGCGAGCGTGGCCGTTCCCGAGCCGACGGGGCTAACTCTTGGTTTCTTGGCCTTTGTTCAGTTAAGTTGGCTGAGCCGCCCGCATAAACCTCGCTAAGTTTTTTTGCCCGTTACTCCCCATTTGTCGTTTCATCACCATTGTCGCCGATTCGGAAGCGGTGAATTAATTCGAGTTGCGACGAGACTCCAAAATGCTTGTAGATCGCCTTCATGTAATCCTTGACCGTGTGCGGGCTGAGGTGCAGTAGGTCGGCGATCTTGTCTTTGTCGTGGGCTTCGACCAGCATGATCAGCACCACGCGCTGACGCGGACTGAGTTGCGGGACTTTTCGCCCGCGCTCGCCCGGCAACTCCGCATAGTGCAGCCACTCGATTTCACTGAGGACGATGTGCGCGATCCGCGATTGGCGCTCGGAAAACGGCGGCCGGCCCACGTTACGAAAGAATCCAATCGCGCTGAACATGTCGGGATCTTCTAACGGATAAACCGAATATAAAAAGTGATCGATTCCGCGCTGTAGGCGGTGCCGAATCACCGCGGGATGGGAATACCAATTGGCGTCACTCACCAGTTGCTGACGGGTGCGCGTGAAGTGCTTGCCGGTTTGAACGAGCTCGAAGCAAGCGTTGTCCTCCGGTGGGGGGCATGTCGACTGGCTCGCTTCGAGCCAACCCGCGAGTTGATCCTCGGTAAGTCCGGCGTGTATCAGGCCGGTACAGATCGGCACCCGCGTCCCCGCTTCCACGTGGGTGATCGACCACAGCCATCCGTCGGCGTCGATCAGCCCTTGCAACCCCTGCATGAGCGTTTGCTTCTTGTCGGCGAGGTCACCCTCCAGGACGGCTACGTCCGCAAGAAGGCGCACGATGGCGCGCACGTCTTCTTCCGCTAAAGCATTTCCAGGAAAAGTGTTAGACGAGGACATCCCGCAATCCCAAGTAGGCCGGTTCGCTCTCATTAATTCTAACCAGGCCATAATAATCCCACAAATAGGGGTATTGCTTGGCGCAAGACACGCGTTCAAACTTGCACTTTGGGGTTTCTCGGCCAGTTGGCCATGAAGAGGTCGGTGTCTCATCTTATTAAACAGACGGCTTTTGCAGAGGGCATCAAATGCAGGATTCAACGAAGCGCGGAGGATACGTTCGGGGGCTGCGACTAATCACCGCAGCCCTGATAACCCTTGGGGTCGTGGAGCAACTGCGAGCGCAGCCCTATGTCACGTTCTATGAAGGACCGGGATACGACTTCACGACCGACACTGGCTACACCAGCCCCGGATTTCGCTTCATTCCGTCCGTAGGTGACGCGTCGACCGGCCGCCTGCTGAACGAGGCTGGAACAGCGACGTGGTACGCGAACGCGCATCCGCCGGTTCAAGGTCCCCTACGCCCCCTTCGCTGGAACCCGCTATCGGGATCAGCGGACGAATTGGGCACTGCCAGCGGAATGGACTCGGCGCAGTCCTTCGCCATCAACGATGACGAAACTGTTGTCGGATTTACTACAACGACTTTTGGATCTCGGGCCGTGCGGTGGAACGCCGGCTCAGCGGCAATGAGCTTTCTTGCCGAGCCAGCCAACTACGATGCCCGCGCTGCCTACGATATCAACGACGCGGGCGTGATTGTCGGTTACGCTGAGAAGTATGCCTCCGTTGAGCCGTTTCCCAGCGTGGGCTATCGGGCCATGCGGTGGGACGCGGCCGGTAATCCCCAAGAACTTGTCGGGCCCGCATCGACGCAAGGCCCCGACAGCCGTAGCGACGTGCAGGCGGTGGCCATCAATGAGTCGAACGTTGTGGTTGGCGACGGAATTGTTTGGAGTGGCGCCACCAACAGGGGAACTCGCGGCATCCGTTGGAATGCCGCCGGCGTGGCGACCGAGTTGGGTCACCTTGGCGTCTCGGCCAGTGGCGTCACTACCGCCACCGCTTGGGCGATCAACTCGGCCGGCGATGCCATCGGCACTGCGGATAAGTATGACGCCATGGGCGATTATGTAGGAACCCGTGCCGTGCTCTGGAGCGCTTCGTCGACCGTGGCCCTGGAGTTGGAAGTCCTGGGCGCGGATTCAAATGGCATCAGCGGCAGCAAGGTGTTCGCCATCAACGACGCTGGCTTCTCGGTCGGACGCTCGCTCAAATACGAGGGAGACAATAGTCTGAGTTACCACGCCGTCCGCTGGAACGCCGCGGGCCAGGTTACCGAGTTGGGACACCTGCCCGGCGGTTTCGAGACCGGAGAAGCCCACGACATCAACGAAGCCGGCATTGCCGTGGGACAAGCGGCTAGGCCCTTTGTAACCGGAGGTTCCGAGGACGTCGCCGTTTACTGGGATGCGAGTGGCAACGCTGTCGACTTGAACACGCTCATCGCGCCCCGGGCTGATTGGGTTTTAAGAACGGCTTGGGCGATCAGCGACAGCGGCTGGATCCTCGGCGAGGGCTCGCGCACGGTTGAGGGCATTTCCCGCGTGTTCATGCTTCAGCTTCCGAGCCCGATCGACGGCGACTTTGATGGCGACGGTGACGTCGACGGCCGCGATTTTTTGATCTGGCAGAGGAACCCAAGTGTCGGAGACCTCGCCGATTGGCAAGCGAACTATGGCGTGGGGTCGCTGGTTGCGTCGAGCGTCGCCGTGCCCGAACCGGGAAGTATCGTCGCAGTCATGTTCGGGCTATGGGGAGTCACGATTCGGCGCTATAAGGGAACCCTCCGATGAATGTGACGCATGTTGGTTTTCGTTTGACCTGCGCGTGCGTCATTGCGCTGTCAATGTTCTCGGCGGCCCGCGGCATCAATATTGAAACAGTGCTCGTCGGCGACGTCGGCAATCCCCCCGACGTCCGATTTATGAACGACGGTACGACCGGCTATGGCTCCGTCGCTTACGAATATCTCATCGGCAAATACGAAGTCACTAACGACGAGTTTGCCACGTTTCTTAACGCTGTTGCGAGAAACGGGGATACGTACGAGATTTTCCAGACGTTCTTGATGGGCTCCGCCTACTACGGCGGAATCGTGCGCAGCGGCGGAGCGCCCAACTATAGTTATTCGGTCAAGCCAAACATGGGCAATAAGCCGGTTAATGGGGTGACGGCCGGCGCTGCCCGACGGTTTGCCAATTGGCTTAACAACGGCCAACCGAACGGCAATCAAGTCCCAGGCATCACGGAAACGGGCGCTTACGATCTCACGGGCGAGAATTGGCAATCACGCAGTCCCGGTGCCACTTGGTTCATTCCCACGGAGAATGAATGGTACAAAGCGGCGTACTACAATCCGACTGGCGGGCCGTCGGGCTTTTATTCGCTCTACGCCACGGGCAGCTTGGCGCAGCCGACGGCGGCCCAGGCCGACGCAGTCGGCAACGTCTCGAATCCAGGCGTGAACGTCGCAAACTATGTTCAAGCTGCGAATTGGAATAACTCCGCTCCGCTGGGAAATGTCACGACGGTTGGTAGTGCCGGCCCGTTGAGCGCATCCTATTACGGCACATTCGATCAGTCCGGCAACGTCTCCGAGCACGCGGAAAACATCAGCGTCCGGGGCGGTCGTTGGGATAGCCTGCAGGACGCGATATCTGCCGGAGTCCGGTTCGGCAACTCCTTTGGCTCTTATGCCGGATTGCGCGTCGCCAGCGTTCTCGATCCCCCCGGTCCAGGAGATGGCCAGCCCGGTGATTTCGATTTCGATGGCGACGTCGATGGGCGGGATTTCTTGTTGTGGCAGCGGGGTCAATCGCCAGTTGCCCTAAGCGCGGGTGACCTCGCCGACTGGCAGGCGAATTATGGAACAGGGTTGGCAATGACGGCGAGTGCCGGACCCACGGCCGTGGCAATTCCCGAGCCCGCGTGTTTAGTGCTGGTTCCAATGCTGGTGGGGGTGGGGTTTGTTCGCGACGCACATGGCCAATTTCGCTCGCTTCAAAAGTTGTTGGGGCGCTGGTAAGATAAAGGGCCTCGTCGAGGCAGATTCTTGTCGCGTCGTAAAGTGGAGGCAGCATGGTGCCGTTTCTTCGTTTGGCGTTTTTCATTCTTCTCTCGCTCCTGGGAGTTCATTCAGCCCACGCGGTAGTTCGCGATGTACAAAAGATTGCCTTGCTCAGTGAGCCCGCTCCGCTTACCAACGGCGATCAAGCGACGTTCGATACGTTTTGGTCTCGGGCCATCAACAACGACGGCGAAGTAGCGTTCATCGGCCGGCTTGATAGCTCGGTGGGCAATCGCTACGGCATTTGGGCCACCGAGAACGGCGTGCTTAAGGAACGAGTTCGCAGCGGCCAGCCGGCACCTGGCGCCGATCCCGACGGGATGGCGTTTTTCAATAGCTTCGTTTCGAATAGCCTAGCATTAAACGATCACGGTGCCGTTGGTTACCTGGGATCAACCAGTCAACCTTCCTCCAACGGTTATTGGATCAGCTCGCCAGCGGACACGGTGCCGATTGCCGTGAAAGGTATGCCGGTGATTGGTGACGATTGGACGTATTCAAGCGCATTCTATGTGCCAGGGCTGAATAACCAAGGTCAGATGGCCTTCAATGGGGGCATCCAAGAAACCGGTAGTTTTAATTCACGGACTGGAATTTTCATTGTTACCAGTGCATCCCTTGACCCGGTAGCCCTGGAGGGCGAGGCGGCCCCCGGCACTTCGGGGGATTTCGGTCCCATCATTCGCACAAACGCTCCTGTAAACGATGCGGGGCAAACGGCTACTGCAGTAGGAATTTTGGATCCCGTCAGCGGTCAACACATCGCCACGGGCATTTATGCGGGGAACTCGCAATCGCTGAACTTGCTCGCCCTGACGGGAGCTAACGCGCCGGGAACGAATGCCGTTTACCATACGATCGCGGGAAGTGCCAATATGCCTTTGAACAGCGCAGGCGATACCGTGTTCACTGCTCGCTTGCAGGGCGGCGATGCGACACCGCAAAACGAGCATGCGATGTGGCGTTCTCGCAATGGGGCGGCTGAGCTCTTGGTTCGCCAGGGTGATACCGCTATTGCCGGAGTGGACGGCTTGGCGGACGTGACGTTCGGTGTCAACTTTGGTACGACCCGCGCTATCATCGACGACACCGGCCAGGTCGTGTTTTCGGCAACGCTTGTCGGACCGGGTATCACTCCAGCCAATCAATACTCCCTGTGGAGCGCTCGAGGCGGTGAGTTAACCTTGTTGGTTCAAGCAGGAACGGTTGCGCCCGGTACAGCGGACGTATTCAGTTCCTCGGCGGTCAGTGGATTCTCGACGAATCGGCTGGGCCAGGTCGCTTTCCTGGGGACGGCCGGCGGCAATAGCGGCATTTGGGCGCAAGACCCCAGCGGTGCCTTGCGATTAATCGTCCGCTCGGGAGATACCATCGAAGTCGAGCCAGGAGTGTTGCGCACCATCACGGCGCTCGAAATTCTCATGCCTTCCAGTGGACTCGCGCCTTCGAGCGGGAGTGACGGCAGAGCGCGTTTCTTCAACGACGCCGGCCAGATCCTGTTCGGCGCCACGCTGGATAACGGCCAGAAAGGGCTGTTTGTCTCCGATCTGGCAGGCTACTACATGGCGGATTTCGACCGCGATGGCGACGTGGACGGCGATGACCTCGCCGATTGGCAGTTGGCTCATGGAATGAACGACTCGGGCGATGCCGATGGCGATGGTCACTCTGACGGTCGGGATTTTCTCATCTGGCAACGGCAGTTCGGCAGCGGAGTAGGGGCGGCTGAAACGGTTGCCGTTCCCGAGCCAACCACACATTGGTTGATGCTTTTAGTCGCCGTGACGCTACGGGGCAGGCGGTTCGTCTAGTACGTGTGTGATCGTTTGGTATCTGAGCATGTCCGTATATGCACGAAGAAGTTGTTAGGAACTATTGTACACGGAATTGCCTATTCTCCGTTTGTTTTAGACAGGCGTCACGCCGCTACTCATCCGTATAAATAGCAAGCAGTCAGACTATGCTTTGTCGGACGATGATGCCAACAGCTTAGCGGCGCCCCGTCCTAGTTGCTCGCAGATGGCTACGGCTTTTCCGAATTCGACATTCAGGGGTTTCACTTGATCGGCGTCGAAGACCGCGAAATTCCCGGCCCAAGGATCGGGAGAACCTGGCAGAAACACCGTAACGATCTTGAGCTCGTCGCTACGTTCTGTTTCGAAAGCGATTCGCTTGACGCCTTCCCAATGTACCAGCACCGGTTTCATCTGGGGCCTGGCGTGATCGCCACCGATGCTGTCCGCCATTTGATCTTTTAGGATTGCGTATCTGGGAAACAATAGAACCAGCTTTTTCTCGAACGCATCGGAAACGCTGCGACTCAAAGAAACTCGGGCAAGAACTCCCGCAGCGAAACAGAGCATCAACAGTACGCCTATCGCCAGAAGAACAAGCAGCGAAATTCCACCGGCTGTCTTGACGACATCCGGAAGAATGTCGCCAAGAGCTTCGGCGATGGACAAGACAACGGGTACGACTTGACCGATCAGTGCGCCGACGACGATCAACGGCAATAGGAAAAGTACGCCGCCAATCGCGGTGGTGCGAAGAAAGCGAATGAAGCTGGTTGGCTGTGTCACAAGGCAATCTTTTTGTCACTGAGAATGTAGGCTGGTTTCCCTTTGTTTGCCTGCATTGTGTCTTCTGTTTGAAGATCTGCAAAGTCAGATATACCATATGATCAGGTGGGATGATGCGCCGCGTCGATGGCCGCGATTTTCTCATCTGGCAGCGAGGCTTCGGGCTCGAAGAGCAAGAAGACAATTCTTTGGGCGACGCCAACTTCGACGGCTTCATCGATGCTGCTGACCTCGTGGTGTGGCAGGACCAATACGGAACGAATCCGTTGATCGCCGAGACGACTGCCGTGCCGGAACCGAGTTCATTCTGCTTTTGCTGCTAGGAGCCGGATTCAGTCGGCCGCGTCGACCTCGGAGAGAGAGAATTTATGAAGCAAACTGTCGCTGACGCCGAAGTACTTTTCTTCGCCATCAATGCGTCCGCCGGTAAACATCAATCCGACGAGGTACCCATACACCACGGTCACAAAACCGAGAGTTACCCAGCCGGGGATGAAGCCGATATGCATGTCGTCCAGTAACTGCGGTAACGAGGGGAATGCCTCGTCCTTGGCGGGTTGCAGTTTCACAAACCAGCCAACCAACAACAAGAGAAACAGCGGGAAATAGTTGCGCAGCAGTCGTGCCCGCAGGGCCTGCTGCCAGGTCATATTGAATCGGGGGTGCAAGAGATCCTCGGCCACCAAGCGGCCCCAGCCTTGCCGAACGGCTTTCATGTCGTACTGCAAAATGGGCGTGAGAAAATTCACCTCCAAATTGCGAACTCTTGAACACCAGACATTGAAAATACGATAGCGGCGGGCTTCGATTCCCATGAACGTCAAGACCAGCAACATACCGATGATTAGGGGGGCATGGGAATGCGCCGGGTCACCGAAGGTGAAAGTCACCAAGCCCATCACCGAGAGAATCGACCAGTTGGTGGTCGTATCGAGCCGCACCCGCCAAATGGTCGAGCGATGCAATTCCCCCCGGTAGAAATGCACCATGGCGGCGATGTACTCAGATCGCGTGAGATCAGACACGTCGAAATGGGGAATGCCGGGCGTGGAGAGTTCAAGATGTTCGGTGCTCTCGGCCATGTGATACCCTGGGTATTATTGACGATTCTCATCAATCATAGCATTAAAACGGCCAGAACCAACGGATCAATGGTATGGCTGATACGGTCACGAGGATTTCGGTAATCAATCCTAGTCGGAAATAATCGCTGAAACGGTAACCACCGGGTCCCCATACGAGCGTGCTCGATTGATGTCCAATGGGGGTGACCATGCCGACCGCGGCGCCGACGGCGACGGCCATCAAAAACGGATCGGCAGACACGCCCATTGTCTGAGCCATATTAATTCCCACTGGGCACATGATGATCGCTGCGGCGGCGTTGCTGAACAAATCGGCCATCACAATCGAGGCGACAAGAATCGTGCCCATCAGCAGCGTCGGACTTTCCATGCCGACGAGATTTACGGATGCCTGGGCAAGCGATTGGGCAGCACCCGTGCTTTCGAACGCTTCGCCCACGGGGATCATCGCTCCCAATAAAACAATGAGGGGCCAATCGACTCCTGAATAGACTTCGCTCACGCGAATCACTTTGAACATGACCATTCCCAGCGCCGCTGCCACAAAGGCGATGCTCGCTGGCAACCAGCCCATGCTGCTTGCAACGATGGCCGCGGCGAAGAGACCAACGGCGGTGAGGAGCTTGCGGTAGGGTTGCAGGACCCAATCGCGGGAAATCAGCGGCAGTATGCCAAGGTCGCGGATGATGTTGCTCATGTCGTCACGCGGCATTTGCATTAGCAACACGTCGCCCGACCGAAGACGGGCATCGCGCATGTGCTGCTGCACGAGTTTCCCTCGGCGTCCCAACGCGAGCAGGTTGCTGGAGTAATTCTCGCGCAAATGGACGTTCTTGGCGGTGTTGCCGACGAGCAGCGAGTTGGGCATCACGACGGCCTCGACGATTTCCAGATCGTCCGGCTTGAGCGTGTCGTCAGGCAAGGGGCGATCCCCCTTGATCATCAATTTGTGTTCCGTGAGGAAAGTTTGCAGATTCTGCGAATCG
The DNA here is from genome assembly GCA_041747595.1 of Bythopirellula sp. Lineage (GTDB taxonomy): Bacteria > Planctomycetota > Planctomycetia > Pirellulales > Lacipirellulaceae > Bythopirellula. Next base: position 2,437 of record JBGTEU010000483.1, on the reverse strand, counting down.
CTGCGCACCAGAATGCGGTCGCCGACTTCCAAGGGGAGCGTTTTCATTTGGCGGCCTTTGACAAACACCTTGCCGCGCTTGAGCGAAATGATGTTCACGTCACTCTCGGGAGGCACGATCTCTTTAATCGATTTGCCGATGGCCTTGGCGTCTTCGAGCACGATTAGCTCGGCGAAGTAATCCTCAATTTCAAAGAGATCCCCTTCAACGCCGCTCTTGCGCTGGGGGACGATCCGCCAACCCACCAGCACGATAAAAGTCATGCAAATGAGGGCCACCCCGCCTCCCACGGGGGTGAAGTCGAACATTCGAAAGGGAGCGTCGGCATAATGAGAGCGGTAATTGGCGACAATCATGTTCGGCGGCGTGCCGATCAGGGTCGTCATGCCCCCCAGCAGCGAGGCAAAGGCCATCGGCATCAGAACAAAGGAGGGGGAGCGGTTGTGTTTGCGGGACAAATGGATCGCCACCGGCATCAGCAATGCGATGGCTCCGACATTATTAATGAAGGCGGATAATAAAGTCACTGCGCCGCAAAGGGCGACCAATTGCCGGAATTGGCTCTCGCCGACGAGCGTCATCCAATTCCCCACCAGTTGCACGAGGCCGGCACGTTCCAGGGAAAAGCTGAGAATCAGGATGGCTCCCACGGTGATGACGGCGGGGTTTGAAAATCCCGAGAAAGCCTCATCAAACGGCACAATTCCCGTAAAAGTCAGGGCGCAGAGCGACATGATCGCGATCAGGTCATAGCGGATCCGGTCCTGAACAAAGAGGACCATAGATATGACGAGAACCGCATAGACGATGATCTGCTCGGACATGGACTAAGGCGCCCTTCTCGTAGGAAACTGGGAGTTTTGTGGTCGAAAGCGGCGAAAACAGAGGCAATTGACGTGCCAGTGGCCACCAACCGGGGCGTAAGCAGAGATTGTCTTGAAATAAGAAGCTGCCGTAAACGTCGGTGATACGGTTCCTCGACTGAGAGGACGGCATTGCCGGTTGGTAATTTGGGCGAACCGCAGGACCCAGCCGAGTGCCTTTTCTGGGTGAAAACAAGAAAACGACTCGGTGAAAACGAGAAAACCGTTGGTAGAAGGGCGTTAGGCGCGAAATTCGCCTGGGGTCCACCTTGCCACACTTAGTCACATAGATATATTAAGTGATTCGCGTAAGTTTCTCGGAGCCGGGCTAGCGTAGCTCAATTGGCAGAGCAGCTGATTTGTAATCAGCAGGTTGGGGGTTCAATTCCCTTCGCTAGCTCGTCAAGTCAGCCCGCATTGACTGAGCTATGTGGCGCTGCTGGGTGTTGGTACGGAATCACTTCTGACGGGTTAATAGCTGACGGGTTAATAGCTCGGCGTGAATTGGGTTTCTGTGTGATGCCGTAGGTTTTACATGGCGGAGGAATGTTTGCGAAGAGAAAGATTTGCAAAAAGAAAAGACGCAAGAAGAAGACTTAGCCCCAAGTGATCGAATCGAGCCGGCAACAACTGGTTCGATTGAAGAATACGCCGGAGACACGACGCGAGCAATTGGTGAACCAATTTTTTCATTGGTTAATGGTTGGGGCGGAGTGGCTTGGTTTGCACAATTCGAAGTTTAAAGTGATTCGAAGCGAACAGCGGTGGGAAGCGGACGGGCGCGGTTGGCAGACCGGGGAGTTACCGAAGTGGCCAAACGGGGCAGACTGTAAATCTGCTGGCTCTGCCTTCGCAGGTTCGAATCCTGCACTCCCCATTTGGATTTCAGATTTAGGATTGATGATTTCTGATTGGAGTAGAAGTAAAGGGGAAAGGCTTGGGCGGCATTGCGTTTCGCAATCATAAATTAGAAATCCTAAATCAGAAATTTATGATTGCGGGTGTAGCTCAATGGTAGAGCAACAGCCTTCCAAGCTGATGACGAGGGTTCGATTCCCTTCACCCGCTTTTGAAAGCTATTAGCTGTTAGCTGTTAGCCGTTAGCTTTTAGCCGGATGAATTTGAAAATAGATTTGGAGAAGAACAATTGTGCTAATAGCTGACGGCTAAGGGCTAATAGCTAAAAGTCGCTGCTGTAGCTCAGTTGGTAGAGCACTTCCTTGGTAAGGAAGAGGTCATGGGTTCAAGTCCCATCAGCAGCTCTTGTTCGCATCCAGCGATGGGTGGCGAGCGAGGATGCCGTGTGGCATGGTAGAGATTTAGTCCGGGTCAAACGCGAGCCATTTTGCTCGCGCCAGTAACAAGTATTTCGTTGTTTAGGTGTAACGAACAATGGCCAAAGAGCAGTTCAAACGTGTTAAGCCGCACTGTAACGTCGGCACAATCGGTCACATTGACCACGGCAAGACAACCACCACTGGTGCACTGCTTGCAGTTCAGGCAGCCAAGGGTCTTGCGAAGGCGAAGGCGTATTCCGATATCGCCAAGGGCGGTACGGTGCGCGACGCAACCAA
>JBGTEU010000482.1:0-5320 GCA_041747595.1 Bythopirellula sp. | reverse complement strand
CCGCTTGACCCAAAACCAGAAGAGTTCGTCGTTGCTTCCCAAATCGACTTCGGCCCCCGTGAGGGCGGTCGAAGCTTGGAAGCGGAGTTTATTGGGCCTCTCGGCGGCGATATTGCCCCGCAGCGCCGGAAGCATCGCATCGCCAATAATGGTGATTGTAGCATTATTAGTTTGATAATTCTGAATCCGCGCGGAGTTCTGATTCACCGCGGCAATCACCTGGTCGAGCGTGGACCCAGGCAGCAGAACCTCGGGGGCTGGTGGCCCCACGGGAGTGAACGGGTTGCGGAGCGAACGGGAACAGGTTGCCCCCGAGCAGCAAAACATTAAGAGCAACACCGCCAAATTCCTGACGTGCCGTTTGCCGTGCTCGCAATGTCCGCAAGGTCTGGGCATTATTCGTTCGACTCGCGGGTTGTGGGCACTGGGTTCGTCGACACGTTGCAATCACCGTACAAGAGGTCGAACATCTGTTGCTGCAATTTCATGGCCTGATCGGCAGCGGGCTCAGCGACGACCAGTTCATAGTCTTTCTGACGGCGGACACAGTGGAGTGAGATCACTTCTCGGCCTTCGTCGTCTCGACTCTCATCCTCACGAAGAAACGACTCGCGGCGGACCACTTTGCGGCGCAGCAACAGTAGGCCGAGCAAGTAACGAAACTCCAACTCATTTGGTCGATTCTCGAGCGCTTCAAACAAGTTGAGCATCACGTCGGTCGGCGCGAGGCGTGGCTGGTTGTCGTCCTTGGTGGGAATTCGCGAGCGCCACCAGCCGACACATTCCGCGGGCGGACCCTGCCAGGCCTCGACGCAATAGTCGCGGCGGAGGAAATCATTGTCCGACGCTTCGAGCACCGAGAAATACATCTCGCCCGGATTCAACGAGCGTGCAGTGGCAGCACACGAACGGCTGCAGCTACGCAGTTCAAAACCCAGGTTGTGGGCCAGATCAAGGAGCATGGATGCGCAGGTTCCGAGATAGGGGGGTACAAACGGGACGAATAGTAGAAAAATCTCCTAGGAACGACAAGGCAGACGAAAGTGGTTAAAAACCCGATGAAACAACGAATATTGCCTGCCAGTAGCAATATGCTACCATATGGATATGAGCCAACCCGTCAAACTTTCCGATTCATTAGTTCTGGATGCCCGGCTAATCAGCGAGCTCGCCGAGCGCTCGATTGCCGGACAGATCGAATATTGGGCGCGACTGGGAAAGGCGATTGAACCACTGTTGGAAGGTGACTGTGCACTCGCACTCCGCAAGAGTGGCGATGTCAGGCTCCTTTCCGAGCTGATCGAGAGTGTTGGCATGCCGAATGGTCAACAGCGAGTTGCCGATTATCTGGCGCAACAATCGTTTCCCCACTATGAGCCTGCCGCCGAGCAACCCGGTTTACTTCTCCGTACTGAAGCCAATGGCAAACGTACGATGGGCAGATTCATCAATCGTGAGTTTCATGTCGTGTCCGAAGTAAAACCTCCTTCTGCCAAGCGTCGGAAGCCATGACCAGAAATTTGTCGTGGCTGAATGTTCGCCCTTTGGCAGTTGGCATAGCGGGGCCGAATGGGGCTGGCAAAACTACTTTCTATCATTCAAACATTGCACCGGCGGGGTTGCGATTGGTCAATGCGGATCGTTTAGCGCATGAATTGACAATCGATCCTTATGCCGCCGCAAACGTTGCGGCAAGCTTGAGAGATGAATTAGTTCGTCAACGCGAAAGCTTTGCCTTCGAAACGGTGTTTTCTGATCCCGTAGGAGATAAGCTAGGTTTCCTACAGAGGACCCTCGAAAAAGGTTATGAAGTAGTTCTGTGCTTCATTGGATTGTCGTCGCCCCAGTTGTCGCAGGAGAGAGTAGCTATGCGAGTTTCGCAAGGAGGGCACGATGTGCCCGACGAAAAAATCATGAATCGATTTCCGCGTACCCTGGCCAATTTGAAACTTGCAATTGGCTTGCTACCGCATGTACTGGTTTTCGATAACAGCGACTTAGCCGAACCTTATCGCCAACTCGCGATTTTTGAGAAAGGGAACGCAATCCAAATGTCTGCTCCGCAGCCTCATTGGTTTGCCGAGTTATTATCGTGACGTGCGGGGCCTCTATCCCGCCGTAAAGAACCGTGCATTGGTGCCGCCGGGGCCGATTATGAAGTTCACCCGCCGGGCGCAGCGGGGGCAATGCCCAACGTATTCGGTCCTCTCGCGATTGGGGTAGATCCTGGCGTAAACATCGCAGCAGGTAAAATGCACGCCCAGAAAAGACTTTGAGCCGTCGCCCGTGGCGGCCTTCTCCAACGGGCTGTTAGAAATGACATCGAGATGAACGCCTTTTTGTTCCATAAGAGTGGTTTCGCCTTTACTGCCCGCCCACTGAAGTGGGCGCGCCGAAAATGTCCCCTAAAATTCAGCCTAGGGGGCGAACCTTGACTCATCCGCCTCAGTCAGCTAAAGTTGTTGCGAGTGGCCGACAGAATATCCCAAAGTTCTCGGCCGCACCAACCGAAGATTGAAGAATTATGATCATTTCGTCGTTGCTATCCCTACTGCTACTATCGCTCTTAAGGGGCAGGGCTTAGGGTTCGTAAAGACAATTTTGAAAAGTCAACAAACCCTGAGGCCTGCCGGCTTCAGGGTTTTTTTGTTTTTATGCCTGACCACTCACCACTATTAGCCACCTCACTACCATGTCCACCACCGACCACCGAATGATCACGATTTTCGATACAACTCTCCGCGATGGCGAGCAATCTCCCGGCTGCAGCATGAACCTCAGCGAAAAGCTCGAGGTCGCCCAGGCGTTGGTCGACCTGGGGGTGGACGTGATCGAGGCCGGCTTCCCTATTACCTCGATCGGCGATTTCGAGGCGGTGCGCGAAATTGCCAATACGGTCACGGGAGCCACGATCTGCGGTTTGGCTCGTTGTCACGAACGCGACATCGACCGGGCGTGGGAGGCCTTGCAACACGGCAAAGACACGCGGATCCACGTCTTCCTCGCCACGAGTGCCATTCACCGCGAATTCAAATTGCGGATGGACAAGGACGAGATCATCCGTCGTGCCGTCGAAGGGGTGAAACGGGCGAAGGGTTATTGCGACAACATCGAATTCTCTCCCGAGGACGCGGCACGCACCGAACCCGATTTCCTCTGCCAAGTCGTCGAGGCGGCCATCACCGCGGGGGCCACAACGGTTAACATTCCTGACACGGTTGGCTACGCCACACCGGCGCACTTTGCCAACGTGATTAAGACTTTGAGAAACCGCGTTCCCAATATCGACAAAGCCGTGATCAGCGTGCATTGCCACAACGATTTGGGCCTTGCGGTGGCCAACAGTCTCGCCGCCGTCGAGCATGGTGCGGGGCAAATCGAATGCACGATCAACGGTCTCGGCGAACGGGCCGGCAACTGCTCGCTCGAAGAAGTGGTGATGGCGCTCCGCACACGCAGCGATTATTACAAGCTTTCCACCGGCATCAACACACCACGATTGGTTCCGACAAGCCGGTTGGTTTCGAATATTACGGGCATGATCGTGCAGCGGAACAAGGCGATCGTGGGACGCAACGCGTTTGCCCACGAAGCCGGCATCCACCAGGACGGCATGTTGAAGGAGCCGACGACCTACGAAATCATGCGACCCGAAGACGTGGGCTTTACCAAGACCGACCTCGTGCTTGGCAAACACAGCGGCCGGGCGGCCCTTGCCGATCGCTCCCGGGCGATGGGTTATCATCTCACGGATGTTCAAGTTGAGGAGTTATTCGCCGATTTCAAAAAGCTTGCCGACAAGAAAAAGGAAATCTACGATGGTGACATCGCCGCCTTGATCGAGCAGCAGAACACCGAAATCGGCGACCAATGGCAATTGGTGTCCTACGAGGTGCATGCTTCCAGTGGCGGCACCCAACGAGCCAAGGTCGTGCTCAGTCGTGGCGGCGAGGAGTTCGCTTCGCCCGAAATTAGGGCCGAGGGGCCCCTCGATGCGATCTTCAATGCGGTGGAACATGTGACCGACAAGACAGTGGTCTTGAAAGATTATCGCGTTCAGAGTGCCAGCCGTGGCAAGGATGCACAAGGCGAATCGCTGGTCGAGATCGAGCACAACGGCAAGATGTACCGTGGACGTGGAGCGTCGACCGACACGGTTGAGGCCAGCACCCGGGCGTTCGTGAATGCGATTAACCGGATCGAGATTGGTGCTCACGAGATGGGCAGCCACGCGCGGGGGATTGTGTGAAATACTGAAATTCGCTGGTAAGCGACCTGTTCATGGGGAGGAATTACGAGTGTCTGAGTCCATAACGATCAAGTCATGTGCGTCCCAAGAGGAAGCCGAGTTCTTCAAAGCGCTGTTGGAGTCCAACGACATTCACGCCAGTGTGATGGGCGACGATTACATAGGACTGCCGCTCATGACTTCCGGAGGTGTTCAACTCCAAGTTCTGGACGAGAATGTGGCCAGGGCGCAAGAGATTCTCAAGCAAGCCCAAGAGAACGAGTAGCTCTCCTAGGTAGAGCTGCGTTCAGATAAACGCCATCACGTAGAACACCCAGCCGGTAATCGTCGTAAGCAGCATGTCGATGGCGGCGAGCCAGCCGAAGCGACGATGGAACCTGCTGTGCTCGTTACGGAGGGGCGGATTCGCAAAATTCCGCAACGCCCGCACGGTCACCACGATCCAGAGCACGACCGTGGTGAGGGCAAAGAACAGATGAATCCACAATGCAGTGAACACAGCCGGGGCTGGCGAAGTGCCGAATTCGCCGGCCGAACGTACTTGCCAGCCGTTGAGGCGAATGTCGACCTCAAACGCGGTGAGTACCACGGCCAGCAGCGCCGCGAGGCCAAGCTGCACGCGCTTGTGAAGCTGGAAATTTCGATGCACGCGAACTTGCCGGATGCTCCACGAAAGGACGAGCATCACCACCACCATGCCGACGCACACGGCGTCGAGCATGAATGAAGCGCGGGTGCCGAGAAAGCCGTTCCAGCCGGGATATTCCATCTTCAGTTGACCCTTCACAGCGGGAGAAATCGCGGAGAACCCTTTTCGCCGAGTTGGCGAACCTCCCCAAAAACAGTAATCTGGAGACGCCCATTGCGAAAGGGCAGAATGCGAGTATCGCGGACCCATTCCGCATTCCGCATTTTGAACTCCGCAATAGTTAGGCCGAGTGGCGGAATGGCAGACGCTCTGGACTTAAAATCCAGTGGGAGGTAACTCCCGTGCGGGTTCGAGTCCCGCCTCGGCTACTGTTTATTGGGGGGTTCCAAGTCGACTTCCAGGCTCTTGGGCGAGATCCTCAT
>JBGTEU010000481.1:0-3545 GCA_041747595.1 Bythopirellula sp. | reverse complement strand
CGGAGCTTGCTCCGCGTGAGTCTTTTGAACTAGGGCCTCCCGCCGCAAGCGGCGGGGCTAAATTAATAACAACTTGTCGGTTAATCTTGACTGGTCGTGCGGCCGGTCGCAACGTCGAATTCATAAACGGCCGGCACGAGCATCGCGGCAGTTGCAAACGCATAAGTGACCAGCGTCACCAAAAATGCCCCTCCGTAGCTCTGCTGGAAAAAATTGGTGATTACGATGTAAGTCGCAAACGGCGTGACCCCCGACGCCAAGGCGAGTGCCCGCGAGGGATTGCGAATCCCCAGGGCATAGAACATTGCCGCTCCGCCGCACACCATGAACGCGATAAACGCTTGCAACTGGTGCGTGAACGAATTCTGAAACGCCATCATCATCCGCATGCAGACCCCAATCCCCAGTAGCAGAAACAGCACGGTGCTCAGGCTCACCCCCACGGCGGTTTGCGACATCGCGTAGGTCATGCCGCAGTGAATCCCCAACATCGCCGCGAAGGCGTTCAATACCAAGAACGACGCCACCAGGAACACCAAATTTTCGGTCGACAAATGCTCAGTCCACCAGAGCAGCACGCTCAAGCCGATCGGGAGCAATATCATTTCCTTGGAATTGTAAAACACGCCCCCCAACTTGCCGAAAATGATCTCCTTGGGGCTCAGGTCGGTCACCAACAGCAAATCGAGCGCGCGAAGATCCCGTTCGTTGGTCAGCGATGTCACGGCCAGGGCGTTGACCAGAATCACTCCCAGCACCATCAGCGGCAGCAACGGTTTGGCGAGTTCGGGCAACATCGCCGCTTGACGGCTTTCGGTGGCATCGAGTTGCGAAACCAAGGCCACCGTGCAGATTGCGAAGATCACCAAGTAGGCGAGCCGCACGATGACGATTTTTTTGCCGTAGGCCCAGGTGCAGATTTCCCGCCACAGGATCGGATTGTCCCAAACTTCCTTGGAAGTTTTGACTTTTATCGGGGTTGCCGCCGCGGTCTTGCGTTTTTCTCCCTGCTCGTCGGTTAGTCGCGGCTGTGCTTCTTGCGAGGGGTTCCACACTCGCACGCGGGCAATCGCCCACAGGTTGAGCGCCGCGGCGAATGCGAGCGTGAGCAACACGAACAAATTCACCGCTCCGCCGCACCATTCCAATCGGGGATTAATTTCACGCAACGGTTGAATCGCCGCCAGAATGGCCCGCAGGGGTGAGAGCGCGATCCCCCAATGCTCGGTTGAGATGCCCCACCACGTTTCGGCGAACTGTCCACTCGCGACCACTTCTCCCGCGATCAACCACAGCACCAGAACAAGCGCAGTCAGCGCGATCGATTGAAAAGTTTTTTCCCGCCACAGGGCGATGGTCGAACCCAGGCTGCCGGCAAGAAACGCGGCGGCGACGGTTACCCCCACCACGCGCGACACCTGCCCGTACGAAACCCCGCCGAGCAACGTGAGCAGCATCAACAGCGGCACGGCGGCCGCGATCAGCACAAACACGCTCAAGCTGCTCGCCAGCAGTTTGCCGAGCACCAGTTCGCTGTTGGTCATCCGCGTGAGCAGCAACAGGTCGAGCGTCTTGCGGTCTTTTTCCTGGGCCACCGCCGCGGTGGTCAATAGCGCGGCAAACGCAATCGCCATCGCCAGTTGCAACGGGGCGAGCAGCGCGAATACGGCCGAACCGAAGCGGGCCAAATCCCCCAAGCTCCGCACGTTTTGCGATCCCAACAGAATCAGCCACGCCGTGAGCACCAACCCAAACAGCGCACCCACATAGAGCGCCCGCGTCAAATAGAGCCGCCAACTGCGGGGAGTCGTGGTGACTTCGCGATTGAAAACCGGACCGATAAGCAAATTGGTGTCCTTGCGTGCTAATTGCTTACGAGTTGTTGCCTTGCGAGACGCTGGGAGCCGAGGATCTGGGTCAAATGCGGGAAGATGGCCGATTGTCCGGTGATATTCAATCGCGGCTAATTCCCCACTATAGGCGTCGCCACGGGGGGTGTCGACCTGGGCGACCCGGCTCACGATCAATCCTCACAACCCCTACCGCCATAATTGCTGATTACCGTTCCTCGCCCAGGTTTTCCCCTGGTGGGTGGCTAGCCGTCCGGGAATGTCTAAAATACAACCAGTGGTTCCGGAGTCCGTCCCGGGCACCAATCTGATCCGATGCTCCGCCCTTGGCTCTTTAGAGAACACGGCGTTCTCAAGTGACACAGCGCGCGGGAGCACATACTTTGAGGCAAACAAATACAATGAATTTTCGCAAGCGTCGTTTCTTCTCGTTGCTGGTCTTCTCAGGGGCCTGCGGTCTGATGTTGGCCGCCGTAACCGTTCAAGCACAGGCCCCTCAGGCCAATCAATCGACGGCCCCAGCTATCGGGGCGGAACCTTCGACCGCCACTCAGCCCACGGTTGACGCCTCGGCGGACAACAAGCGAATGATGGAAGCCCTGATCGGCTCGGCCGTTTCGCTTTCCAATCAGCAATACCCCGAAATTGAAAAAGCGATCCAACGCTTTCGCAACAACGATGCCGAGGGCGCCCTCGACTTCCTCAAGCAGGCGAAGGAAAAGTATCCGAAGCTCCCCCCCGTGTATGTGATTCTCGCGAAGATGCAAGTGATGGCGCAGAACACGCAGGGGGCTTACAACTTGCTCGAGTTGCAAGTCGCCGAAGAGCCCACCGATCCCGAAGCCTACTTGCTGCTCGCCGATCAAGCGTTCTCGAGCAATCGCACCGCCGAGGCGGAAGCCCTGTTTGAAAAGGCCGACCCCATCGTCAAGGCGTACACCGGCAACGACAAGCGCAAGCGCGACATGGAAATTCGCGTGCTCGCCGGGAAGGCCGCCGTCCACGAACGCCGCGGCCAGTGGGATCAAGCCTTCGACTTGCTCAAGGAATGGGTCGCCACCGATCCCGACAACGCGATGTCGCATGCCCGATTGGGTGTGACGCTGTTCCGTCTCGACAAGGCGAAGGAAGCCTACGACGAATTCACCAAGGCTCGCCAAGCCAATCCCGACATGCCGCATCCGTACGCCTCGCTGGGACAGTTGTTCACTCAGACCGAGGATCTGGAAAACGCTCGCAAATCGTACGAGCGGGCCTACGCCGAGGACAAAACCGACCCCAACACCGTCCGCAGCTATGCCGAGTGGCTCATGCAGCAGGGCCAACTCGATAAGGCCCAAGAAGTCGCCGGCGAATTGCGCAAACTCACTCCCGACTCGGCCGTCGCCGTGCTCTTGGACGGCGTCGTGGCCCTCATGCAGCGCCAAAACGATCGGGCCGAGGAAGCCTTCATGAAAGTGCTGAGCCTCGATCCGGGCAACGCCCGGGCGAACGATTTGCTCGCTCTCTTATTGATCGAAAGCTCCGACAAGGCCGATCACGAACGGGCCCTTCGTTATGCCGATCTCAACACCAAGCAGTTCGCCAACAACTCGCAGGCCAATATCACCAAGGCCTACGTGCTCTACAAAATGGGCCGCATGAACGAGGCCCAGGAACCGCTGCAAATCGGTGCCCGCGGGCAGTTGCAAACCG
>JBGTEU010000480.1:0-3211 GCA_041747595.1 Bythopirellula sp. | reverse complement strand
AGCGCTACACGAAGTTTGAAGACGTGCTGGCCGATCCAGAGATCGACTTTGTTCATGTTAATAGTCCCATCGGCGACCACGCCCGCATGAGCATTGCGGCCCTCAAAGCCGGCAAGCACGTTATGTGTACCGTGCCGATGGCCACGACGATTGAAGAATGCGAAATGATTTGCCAGCTCGTCGCGGACACCGGCCTTAAATACATGATGGCGGAAACTGTGGTCTACAGCCGCGAGTTTCTGTTCATCAAAGACCTCTACGAGCAAGGCGAGTTCGGCAAGATTCAATATCTCCAAGCTTCGCATCCGCAGGACATGGATGGTTGGCCCGAGTATTGGGAACGGATGATCCCGATGCACTACGCCACTCACGTCGTCAGCCCAGTCTTGGGTTTGATGGACAGCCGCGCGGAATATGTTTCTTGCTTTGGCTCGGGAAGCGTTCGCGACGACATCCGCGAGAAAAGCGGCAATCCGTTTGCGGTTCAATCCTGCCATATCAAGCTTGCCGACAGCGACGTATCGGCCCACATTTGGCGGTTCCTGTACGATACGGCCCGTCAATATCGCGAAAGTTTTGACGTTTATGGCTCCAAGAAGTCCTTTGAGTGGTCACTCGTTGAAGGAGAATCGCATCTCCTGCACACCGCCAAGCGGCCCGAACACGAAATCGCCGAGCGAATTGAAATACCGGACTTCGCCCAGCGTTTGCCCGAGGAAATCCGCCCATTTACTCGCTCGATTGTCGACGCTGATCATTTGTCGTTTTTGCAGGGGTCGGGCCACGGTGGTTCACATCCGCATTTGGTTCATGAATTCGTGCAATCGTTCTTGGAAGATCGCGACCCTTGGCCCAACGCCATCACTAGTGCCAACTGGACCTGCGTTGGTATTCTGGCTCATGAATCGGCGATGTTGGGTGGCGAAATCCGGCGGCTCCCCGACTTCACTCAGGCGACTTCCACGCGCATCGATCCGCAAGAAGACGTCAAGCGAACTCATGCCAAGGCACGTCAGCCGGTGACCACCGTTCAAAATGGCGATTCGCTGATATAATTTCGCTGACACAGCGTACTTGAATGAGCTTTTCGTCCGGCAGAATGAAAGAATCTCTATGACCACCAGGAACATGCTGGTTGGCTTTGCGCTTACGCTGTTTCTTGGCGCCGCTGTTTCTGTGAACTCAGCCGATGCCGCGGAGCAGTACTTCGTCCATTCGTTTGAGCGGCGGCAACTCACCGATCAATTCACGTGCGAAGGAGCCACGGCGGCGGACATCAATCGCGATGGCCATCCCGATCTGATCGCGGGTCCTTACTGGTACGCAGGACCCGATTTCACCGAGCGGAGCGAAATCTATCCGCCGCAGGCTTACAGCATCGAAGGTTATTCGAATAACTTTTTCGCCTTCGCGCACGATTTCAACGACGACGGTTGGCTCGATATTCTTGTTGTCGGTTTTCCAGGCAAAGAGGCCGTATGGTATGAGAATCCCCAAGGAAAGGAATCACATTGGCAACGGCACCTTGCTTTTCCAGAGGTCGATAACGAATCTCCCATGTTTACAGACCTCACGGGTGACAGTCAGCCGGAGTTGGTTTTCCATTTCAAGGGCCAACTCGGTTACGCTGCGTATGATCCCAAAGATCCTACCGCGGTTTGGCAGTTTCATGCGATATCTCCGGACAGAGGTTACGATCAATTCAATCACGGCTTGGGTGTAGGCGACGTGAATGGCGATGGCCGCGCCGATGTGCTTGAAAAGCAAGGTTGGTGGGAACAGCCAGCGTCAAATGCGTCAACCGAGCATTGGAAGTTTCATCCAGTGGCCTTTGCAGCCGCCGGTGGCGCGCAGATGTATGTCTACGATTTCGACGGCGATGGCGACAACGACGTCGTTACCAGCAAAGCCGCGCACGCCTACGGGCTCTCATGGTTTGAAAATATTGTCGAAGATGGCGAAATCACGTTCCGCGAGCATTCGATTATGGGCGAGCGTCCCGAAGAAAATGATTACGGCATCGCTTTCTCGCAGCTTCATGCCATCGCATTCGCTGACATGGATCGAGACGGCGTGCTCGACATCATCACCGGCAAACGCTTTTGGGCCCATGGAAATCATGACCCCGGCTCGCTCGATCCGGCGGTGAGTTATTGGTTTCAAACGGTTCGCGAGGAGGGCAAGGTTCGGTTTGTACCCCACCTGATTGACAAAAATTCAGGCGTGGGGACACAGGTGGTTTGCGCCGACCTCAACGGGGACAAATGGCTCGACGTGGTAGTGGGAAACAAAAAGGGGACCTTTGCCCTGTTGCATCATGCCAAGCCGGTCGACAAAGCCACATGGGAAGAATCGCAACCGGAGCGCACTACTCCGGTGAAAGTGGTTGCCACGAAGGAAGAAGTCGGCAAGCAGCAACCCGAAGAGGGTTATCTTCCCCATGACTCTTCCGGCCGAGTCGTAAATCTCGATTTTGAAGCCGGCGACGCCCGCGATTGGACCGCCGAGGGAACTGCCTTTGAAAGGCAACCCGTGTGGGGCGACACGGTTCACTCTCGCCGGAGTGACATGGTGAGTGGGCATCGTGGCGATCGCTGGGTCGGCACGTACGAGATTGCCGGCGACGAACCGCAGGGGACTTTCACCTCGGTAAGTTTCCCGGTGAGTCACCCGTTCGCAACTTTTTTGGTGGGTGGCGGCAAAGAACATGCGACACGCGTTGAAATCGTTCTCGCCGATTCGCAAGAAGTGATTTTCACAGCGAGCGGCCGTGACGACGAGCAAATGCACCCGGTGGTTGCCGATTTGAGCAAACATATGGGGGAACAAATCTTCCTGCGAATTGTCGACGAATCTAGTGTTCCTTGGGGACACATCAACTACGACCATTTCCGCTTTTGGGACAATCGCCCGCAGATCAGCGTGCTTGAATCACGAGTGCCGCAACTTGACGAATATCCACACAGCGGCTTATCTCCCGAAGAATCAATCGACGCGATGGTTCTGCCGGAGGGCTTTAAGGCAGGGGTATTCGCTGCCGAGCCCGATGTCAAGCAACCGATTGCGATGGCTCTTGATGATCGAGGGCGAGTGTGGATCGCGGAGGCTTATGAATATCCGTTGCGTGCCGCCGAAGGCGCCGGCAATGATCGTTTATTGATTTTTGAAGACACCGACGGCGACGGCCACTTCGACAGCCGCAAAGTATTTG
>JBGTEU010000479.1:0-9266 GCA_041747595.1 Bythopirellula sp. | reverse complement strand
CAACCGTGCTCATGCCGGAACTCGCATTGCTCGTTCCGGCCTACGAGACTGCGGGGCAAGCCAGCAGTAGCGCCCTCGTAGTTGAGGATGAATATGTTGAGGAAGTCGATCGGGCGTTTGAGGACTTAAGAACTCTGTCTCGCTCTGGAATGCGCGAGTTTGGCGAGATCGCCACGCGGCGCGGGGTGAAGCAAATGGCGGACTGGCAGTTGCTGAGTGAATGGGATTGAAAGTAGCGTGGTTTCCCCGTCCGTGAGCTTGGCGAATCCGTGTTTCGTCCGTGGCTCAGTTCTGTTTGGTGTTTTCATTTCGCCGGGTGCCACTGGCTTGCCAGAATAAGAAGTCCTGACCATCGACGTCACTATCGATGATCTGATTTTCTCATGCAACAGCCAGCCAACAGCAACATCGCCAACAGCACACTGGTACACGGCTCTGGTACACCAAGGGAAGCTGTCAAAGCACTTGTTTGACCGTATTGAGAGCGCCAAATGGCAAGATCGACTGTGTTAACGATGCCGTCGCCATTGGCATCCGCAAGCAAACCGGGGCCCGTCAGGCCGACGCTTTGCTGCCAAAGCAGGAAGTCCTTTCCATTAACGACACCGTCGCCATTGAAATCCCCCGCGAGCGTGCCGCCAGTTGGCGACAACGTGAGCCCCAGTTCGTAAAGTTGAATTTCGTCCCCGGCACCCATCACCCGCACGTAGTACTTGCCAGCGCTGGAAAGCGGTAGACCGGCCAGCACTTCAGTCTCACCGGCACCCGCTTGATTCGCGGAGCCTAAGAGAGTTGTGCCGTTGGGTCCAAAAACGGCCAGCGACAGATCATTGCGACTATTGGCGTCGAACGGCAAGTGGCTGCCGGTGGCGTCCATTTGATTGAAAATTCCACCCCACGGAGTCAGGCTGACGTTCAGTAGTCCAGGGGTCGAAATCGTAAAGGAATAGTAGTCAATATCAGCACTATTGTGGATGCTCACAAAATCCGTTTCCGTGGGGAGCACAACCTGGTCGCCGACCGCGTCGCTGCCGACCGAGAGCGAGCTGCCTAGGGCAAGCGAGCCCAAGTCCGTGGCGCGACTTGGCGTGCCGTTACCCAGCCCGTTAAACGATTTTTCATTCACATCACCATAAAAGGCGTGGATTCCCCGAATGTCGTCCAATTGCGGACCATCAATCGACATGGACAGTTGTGGTTCCATGAGCAGCGCGGCATCGGACGACACAATATGCATCAACCCCAGAGCATGGCCGATTTCATGGGTCAACGTATTGCGAGCCCTACGATAGTTGTTCCAGGAATTGGAATAATAGACGAAGTCGCCCGTGTCGATCACAATATCGCCCGTGTTGGGCATCCACGAATAAGCCAACACGCCACTGGGGCCATCAAAGTAGCTGCCGGCAACACGAATATCGGCGCGGACCCCGAGCACTCCCGGTGAATCTTTTAGATTACTGCCATCATCGGCTGGTTCATAAGTGAACGTGAGCCCACTCAACTCCTCCCAACGCCCAGTAGATTCTTGAAACAACCAAAACCATGGCCGTTGCGTGAGATCGCCACTTAAATTCGTGACGCTGAATAATCCGTCGAAAAAGCTGATGAGGTCACTGTGGCCATGGCCAGGAATGAACGTATTTTCCTTGGCAATTCCCCACGTCAGCCTGGTTGGTGAGCCCGAGGCCGTCACCGACCACGGATTGTGCGCCACATAAGCCGGCGCATCACCCGCATTTATTAAAGCTAAGCACACAGCGGCGGCCCTACAGACCGACACACGCCGTTGCTTCGTGGATTCATTCCACGAGCAATGACACCAATTGTTCGCCAGCATCCGCTCTTCTCTCTCCCTGAGTGAATTTCATTGGTGCACTGTTGTCCCTGCAGGCACCCTTCCCTATGGTTGATAAGTCTCAATGGCCCGCCAGCCAAGAATTGGCTGAACTCTGAAAAGCACACTCCGAAAATGCTATTGCACTAGAGGGTACCTGTATCGTAGGGGCTAACATGCCTCGCGCCCAGAGAGGTATTTGCCGCACACCCGCCGCCCCGCCGCCGTTCCCTCGGCCGGATTTCCAGTCAGCCAAAAAAAGTTGTGGCGAGGCGTTCAATCTCGAAACTACTTATGCACTTACGACTGCACCGCTCTTGAGTTGGGCTGGTTATTCACCGACCAGATCCGCTTTTGAAACACACCCCCGAAAATCTTGGACCATTGATATCTTCCCTCATAGCACCCCGGCGAGTGAAGATCGTTATGTCGAAGAAGTCGATCGAGCGTTTGAGGACTTAAGAACTCTGTCTCGCTCTGGAATGCGCGAATTTGGCGAGATTGCCACGCGGCGTGATGTGAAGCAAATGGCGGACTGGCAATTTCTGAGTGAATGGGATTGATAGTTACGTGGTCTTAACCTCATGAGCTTGGCACTTTTTTTTAGTGGCCGATCCGAATGACCGCTTAAAAACTAGCTGCCTCGAGTGAGCTTCCATGGGAGCGCGATTTTCTTTGCTTTATTGCGGTTCGTGAAGCGATGGAATGAACACGAGTTACAAAACAATGCGGCGCATAACCAGTGCTATGCGCCGCATTGCCATTTATGGGAACTCGTAAAGCTCAACGACGAGACTGGTTCTGGCTGGCGCTGCCTCGAATGGCAACGCTTTGACCTTGAGACTCGATTCGCCGGGCATTGAACACGGCGACGCCATCCTTGGTCTTCATGTAACGGCCTTTAGCGGTAACGGTGTCGCCCTCCTGGAGACTCAGATCCTGCAGTTGTTGGATGGGTCCGGCATCCAAAATGCGACGTTGTCCCTCGTCGGTATTGACTAGCAACAACATGTGCCGCTGGTTGTCGTTGGCCAAACGTACTCGCTTGATGGAGCGGATCTCACCAGAGAGTTGTTGTGCCTTGCCTTGCTGCGATCGCTTGCGCTCTAACTCAGCATCTTGCCAATCTTTTTGCTGGAACTTCGAGCGGGTCATCTGCTTTCCGTCTTGTCGTTCTGACATGCGGGCCCGGGCACGTTGCCGCATGTTGTCGCGGAACTCTTGGCCCTTAGAGCTAGAACCGGAACTCGCTCCATCACGCGAATCCGAGCGTCCTTTCTGCGAGCCAACAACGATCACATAGTCATCCATGCCATCGGCATAGCCAAGCATATATCCCATGGCGATGCCCGCCTGAAAGTGCTTCTTAGCTTGTTGATGTTCCGATTGACTGCCACGACTGCGAGTTTGCGCTTCACGATCTTGCCGTTGCCGGTCTCGCTGTTGACGTTGCCGGTCTCGCTGTTGACGTTGGCGATTCTCTCGGTCTTCTTCTCGTCGGAACTGGGATTCTCTCGAATCAGATTGCTGGGCCCATGTCGGGGCCGAAACCATCAGAGCTAGAAATGTTATAAGTGGATAACGGAACATTGTTTTCTCCTAAAAAATGAAAATTCAAGTGGTATCTCAGGATCGCTAACTCGACCCCAAAGAGATTGCGGCCGATGATGTTCGCTAGCGAACATCGCATTTGCGACTTACTCAGTAATAGTCGTAGCCATAGCCATACTCGTATTCGTCATCGAAATAGTCGTCATCATAATCATCGTAGTCGTACCCATAGTCATAGTCGTATCCATAGTCGTCGTATCCATAGCTGTAGTCGTAGGCGTAGTCGCCATCGTCGTCCCAATAGTCGTTGTAGCTATACGGGTCGTACTCGTAGTCGTCGCCGTCAAACCAGCCCGTGGGATCGTACCACTCTTCTTCGCTGTAATAGGGGCTATCCTCCCACCATTCATAGTCCTGCGCAACGGCCACGGATGGGCTTAATACAAGCAAGCCTTTTAAGACTAAACTTGTTAGCCAGGCAGCACTTCCAAAACGCCAAATTGTAAACATGCGAAATCCTCCTACTCTTCTTTTTTTTCTGCAATGGAGACGGCCTCGGAAAGAACGCAATCGAGGGCGCGAGTAGCGCTTCGTCGCGGCAAATCGCATGCCTGCGAAGTGATTAATGAGTGGATTTGAAGTAATCAACGCCGTCGCGATTTACGTAGCACTTCTATTTGTGGTCTTAAAAAAAATTATTGGTTGTAGCGTGGAAAAACACGATCACATGGGGAACGTGTCTGTTGGCGAATCAAGGCGGGTAGTCAAATACCGCCACGGTCAGATGGGGGCCAGGGAGATGGGCCATCGAATCTATTGGGGAACAGCAAATAGAAAATAATGCTGCGCTCGACTCCACGCATGATGACGATCTCGCGGAGATCAAAGATGGGGTGGCGGCTCGAAATAGAGAGGTTGATTTAGTCCACAGTCATTTAACCGCGAGCCGACAAGCTCGAAACCTTTTGCCACGAATATCAGGCGCGTGCTTTACAGCGTTCCTCTGTTGCGTCAGGCGCCACTGCGACGTGTGCGCCGCGACACATGCAAATGATGCGGCGAGATTTCGATTTGCCAGAGAGGCAGGCGGGCGAAGCATGCCCCCCGCCTGCCCAGGCTCTGCATCCTAAGATTCATCCGGCAGATTTTCGGCTGGTTCCTCGGTGACGTCTGGAGCAACTACGGTTTCAGTCGCCTCTGTTTCATCATTAACGGATTCATCGGTGACAGGTGGAGTTCCCGTCGTTGAACCTGGTGTTGTAGAAGGCGCAGGACTCGTAGTCGGATCGGTGCTCTGATCGACGGTTCGCTCGGAAGCTGGGGGGGCGTCCTCATTGGTCGGCCCATACGTATCGCCGTCGCAGCCTGTTATTAATGCAACTACAACAAACGGGGTGAAGTAAAACGCGGACTTCATGACTCGGTCCTTTCAAGATGTGAGTTAAAAGAATGTGCCAAGTGGCTACCCTTGTTCATCAAACAAACGCGTAGGTTCTTCGCTCCGAACTTTGTTATTTTGGTTTTTGCTGGAGAGATCGACTTTGAACCGAACGTCGCCTGACTCTTTCACTCGTGCGCGCAGCGTCCAAGTGGCCTTTTCCCCAGCGTTCAGGCGATCGAGGGTATCAAAACTGATATTGCCGCCATCCTGTTGTGCTTCGGTTGGTCCATTAACTTCAACGAATTCCAAAGCGTCAGGCAATGTGGCCTGGATCTCCACGTTCTCGTCGGCAGCCGTGCCTTGATTTGCCACGATAATACGGTAAACGACTTCATCACCAACTCTGACGGGGTCCATCTCATCGACAACCGTGACGAGCAGCGCGGGTAGCGAAATGACTTCCGTGCTGGCCTCCGCGGAGGAATGGATTAGCTTTTCTCCGTTCTCGTTGGGCAGGCAAACGTGTCGAACCTGGGCTCGTTGCACGAATTCTCCATCAGAATCGGCTTGGACGGTGTAACGGATCAATCGAGTCTCATTCGGTTCAATTGTTTCCAAAGTCCAAGTTGCCAATTCACGGTGTTGAGACGTGCCGTTCTGAGAGGAAGAATTTTCCTCACTGGATTCTTCCAGTTCGACTTCGTGAGACATCGCCACGATCTCCTCGGCCGGTGCGGGAACGCGTCCAATTCCACTGCTGGAATCAACAAAGTGCGTTGTGGAACGTGGCTCGCTTTCGTTGAGTATTCGTAGTTCTTCGTCGCTACTAACGATCAACTCGGCCCCCCTTGCCGGGGCCTCACCCACATTGGAGACTCGAATCGTGTAGGTAATGGGTCGGCCAAAGTATTCGACCTCGGGCCCATCGATGGCTATCGCCAGTGCTGCTGCAACAACCTCGGTCTCGGTCGAATTCGAGCGAGCATTCAAGCCTTCCTCGGATTCTACCGATGCCCTGCTTGAATACTTGCCAGGTTCAAATGCTTGCAGTTCGGCCACGAATTTTCGGGTCGCTCCTGGTTCAAGATTGTCAATTTGAAATTCGAGCTCCTCTTCTCCAGAGCTAGTTTTAAGGTTCTCGTTAAGCCCGTCACGAATTGTTAACGGCCCCGTGTCGCCGGACCCGTCATTGCGAATAAAATAGGCATATTCCAAAGGCTCGCATAAGGGGCCGAACTCAGGAGCTGTTTTCACAACTTCTAATTCTGGTTTGACGAATCTCGTATGGAGGCACAATGCAGGGGAAAACGACGTCACGGCAACGCAGGCCCCGCTCATCCCTTCGCTATCGGAAGCGGCGGTGACTTCGATCTGACGCGTTTCTCCCGGATTGAGTCGATCTATCGTCCAGCGCTGGACTGAGCGATCGCTATCATCATTTTTATTATCGCGTTCTCCGTTATTGCGTTCTGGCGAGTTAGCTCCGCCGCTATCGTTTGGCTCCCCCTGTTGCCTTTCGCCGGCCGGGTCGCTCTCTTCTTCATTATCATCATTGTTATTGCTAGACTGTGGTGAATTGGTGGAGTCTTGAAGATTGTTTGAAATCAATTTTGCATTCTCGATTTGAAAATTCTCTACGCTCCGCTGTTCGAGTTTCACATTTTCAAGCACGATATTCTCTGTCGCGTTGCGGACAAAAATGGAATACTTGTATTCGGCTCCCACGCGTACTTCCTCTGGGGCCTCCACGCGAATGTCGAGCAGATTGTCAGCCCCAGATACCATCATCCGGGATTCCACGACGTCTGTACGATTTGCGGGCGATGTTTCCTGCGACCGTTCTTGGGCTAGAGTGCTGGCGACTGTTAGCGTCATCACGGTGAGGACGCCTCCCCTTATTGCGCTTAAGGAATACATGATAACGACCTTTCTCAAATGACCGCCTGCAAGAAAATTGAAAGTGGGTGATACCAAATAAAGGCGGCCCGCCGCTGCATGCCTGATAGCAACGGACCGCCTCGAAACAACCCTAACCATCCTCGACTCAGGACTTCTTGATTTTCTTCATCAAGTCCTTCGCTTCGTCGAGATGATCTTTAGATTTCTTCTTCGCTTCTCGAATAATTTCCTTCAAATCACCCGAAGCCGAGCGCTCGGCCGCGGTAAGTTCAGCGATCATGCCGATGTGCGCACCGATCTGCTGGCCAAGGTAAGCCTCGGCAAGCTTGTCGCTGTCTTTGTCTTCCATCTCTTTCTTTATCAAAGACAGACACTTTTCGGCTGCACGGCGCTGGATCGTGAAAAGCTTACGATCGACGGGATCTTGGCCGTAGGAAGCATCGCGTGTGCGTTTTCTTCCCGAATCGTCGTCGTCTTCGTCGTCGCCCAATTTTACCGACGCAGCATGGGGTGCAAACTCTTCGAGCTTCGACACCATCTTGCCATGCGATTTGACCATTTTCTTGGCGAAGTCCTCAACTTTGTCTTCGTCGATGTTCTCCTTGGCAAACTTGCTGAGCTCTTTCTCTTTCAAATTGGCGAGGATCAGACACGATGCGATATGGCTCTCGAGACGCGCATTGGTATCGGAGGATCCTTCATAGCTCTGTGTGCCATGCCTTGTCACATATGTGTCGCTTTGTCCCGAGTGCTGTGCCAGCGCGGAGGGGGCTGCCATCGTCGCCAGAACCAGAAACGCTACAAACTTACTTGTCGCTTTCATAACAAAACTCCTTCATCAATTGAGAAAACATCCTATGGCCTGTACCATAACGCCCACGAACTGGTTTCGAGGGACTTGCATGCTGGACGTGCTCAACAACGTTGCAAGCACAAACACGCCCCGTGAAGGTGGGTGTCGAAAGGGGCGTCCAATGAGAGCAGTGGTCTTGCAAATCCAATGCCAGACTGGCGTCGAATTAGTGCTTATACATCATTTTGATTAAACTGTATAAGAGGCGTGGCTCATCAACAGGCCAGGGAATCTCGCCCACAATGCTAGAGCCGGAAGTACCAACTTTGATTTTTCAAAAAAGAATTTTGAGTGGAAAACTTCAAACGACCGCCGGATGAAGTTCCTTTGCTGGTTAGCTTCCCTACGCACTGGTGACGATCTAGCCTGCCTGGGTGCATGAGGCACACTCGTGCCGCCCAATCAAGCCAGCCTCGGAATACACTTGGCGGCAAAACCATGTGGGGATTGCTGAAATGGCGTTGCCCAGGGGATAATGGCCCCATGACTTTTTCTCCTCAAATCGTGCCGTTTGCCCCGTTTGACTCGCTGGATCGCTACGCCATAGTGGTCGCCGAATGGAATCGCTCGATCACCGGCAAGTTGCTTGAGGGCGCCTTGTCGACGCTCGCGGCTGCCGGGGTTCCCGAGGGGAATGTCGACGTCGCATGGGTGCCGGGGGCGTGGGAGATTCCGCTCGTGGCGCAGCGGTTTGCTCAGAGCCACGACTACGCGGCGGTGATTTCGCTGGGTGCGGTCATCCGGGGCGAGACGACCCACGACCAGTACATCAATCGGGCCGTCAGTTTGTCGCTGCAGCAGATTGCGCTCGCCACCGACGTGCCGATGATTTTCGGCATTCTCACCTGCGAGACCATGGAACAGGCGATTCACCGTGCTGGCGGGAATGTCGGCAATAAGGGGGTGGAATGCGCCGAGGCGGCGCTGCGGATGGTCGGATTGCTCAAAAACTGCCCGCCCGAATAGAATGGAGTGTATAAGTCATTCTGAAAGGAGTCGATGATCCGTCACCCTGAGGGAGCCTAAGTCCGCCGGAGGCGGAAAGGATCTGGGTTACTCCCTTGTACGTCATCTGACGCGGGTGGAGGATGAACCCAGATTCCTCTGGTCGCTCAACTCCCATCGGACTGACAGTTTGCATTAACAATAAGCACTAGACAGGAAAGAATGGCTGGACGTACCCGAGCTCGAGAAGTTGTTCTTCAGGCCCTGTATCAGGAGGATCTCAATCCGCGAGATTCTCGTGATCAGGTGATGCCGTTGTTGGAGAACCGTCTCAAAGAACCCGAGTTGCGCGATTTCGCGCTCTCGTTGGTGCTGGGAGTGCTGCGCAACAAGGAAGAACTCGATGGCCTGATCGCGGCAAAGGCCGACAACTGGAGTGTTTCGCGGATGGCCGCCACCGACCGCAATATTCTGCGTTTGGGCGCGTTCGAAATTCGTTACACCGACACGCCCCCCCGAGTAGCCGTCGACGAAGCCGTCGAACTCGCCAAGCGCTTCGGCTCCGCGAGCTCCTCGCAGTTCGTGAACGGAATCTTGGATAAACTGATTGAGAAAAAGGAGTAAGAATAGGACTACGAGACTAGATTCATCCCCCTCCCTTTCAGGGAGGGGCTAGGGGAGGGGGGGTTCAAGCTGTCCCTGCTGTAGACCCCTCCCCTAACCCCTCCCCGGAGTCCCGGGGAGGGGGATTTCAGTCCTTTCGTCCTCAACGACCATGGGTTTCTTCGACAAATTCAAGC
>JBGTEU010000478.1:0-6167 GCA_041747595.1 Bythopirellula sp. | reverse complement strand
TCCGGCAGCAAATCTTTGCTGTAGAGAATGCCGATGATGTCGTCGCGATTCTTTTCGTAAACGGGAATGCGGGTGTGGCCCGTTTCGATCGCGGCGGCGATCAGTGCGTCCCATTCCAGGTTGATCGAGAGCATGTGCATTTCTGTCCGGGGCGTCATAATATCCGCCACGTCGGCCTCGCCGAGGTCGATGACGCCTTCGATCATCTCGCGGGCTTCTTCCTCGAGCAAACCCTCGCGGTGCCCTTCGCTGACAATCGTGCGAATTTCTTCCTCGATACGCTCGTCTTCTTCGTCATGCTGGACGCGTCCCGCGATGCGATGTAGCAGGACGTCCAAGAAATGAGCGCCCCAGCCGAGAGGCGCCACGAATAGAGCGAGCAGTTTCCAGAGGGGCCACGTGCGATAGAGAAATTCCTCGGAAAACACCCGGGCAATGGCCCGGCTCACCCAGACGATGCCGACGATCAGAGCGAGCCCGCTTCCCAAGGCCGTGGCGAGGACGGTACCCCAACCCTCGTTGTCCGCGAGTTCCCAACGCTTGTCGACCCACGCAGTGCCGATCACCACCGCACAGGCCGCGAGCAACACGGCGAGAATTTCGGCACCGAGCCCCACTCGTTCGTGCTCCTGCAAGACTTGCGAAAATCGCTCGGGTTTGCCGCGGCGCCGGCAAATTTCTTCCATGTCGTGGCGGGAAAACTCGCGGAGCGAACGCGCAGCGAGATTCGCAATAATCGCGGCCACAAACGCGGCAACCCCCGTCCAAAACAGTTGCAGCGATGTCACGACAACGATTCCTTTCCCATCGAGTCTTGCCACCGTAAATTCTCGGTCGGCAGCATGACGCCCATCTTCTGCAAATAGTGGGCCTCGGCGGCGTACATCTCGGCTTGATCGGCAGGCTCGTGGTCCAGGTATCCCACCAAATGGAGAGTTCCGTGGATGACGTACAGCAACAACTCATCGAGCGGCGACCAAAGGGCATCTGCAGCTTCGCGAACCGCCGTGTCAGCGCTCACGACAAGTTCTCCTTCCAGACATTGCGGGGAATCCTCGAGCACGAAGCTCAACACGTCGGTAGGATAATCGTGCTTAAGATATTGAACGTTGAGGGCGTGAATCGTGGGATCGTCGACCACGGCAATGCTCACAATCGCCGCCGGGTATTCACTCTCGGTGAGAATCATTCGTGCCGCGGCTGCCAGCCGCGCTTCGTCAATCGCGAGAGTCGCGTGTTCGTTAGCGACGAGAACTCGGTAGGCCTGACAGACAGGCTCCGAATCTGCGGGAGATGAAGAGGGTGGGAAACTATCGGCCGGACAGTTTTCGTTCATTCTATTCACAAGGGGAGGGAAACAATCGCGAGCATGAGCTAAGCCGTTTCTTGCTCGGGATACTTCACGCGGCCATGATACACGGCGGTGAGCGATTTTACCAAACTTTCGCCAACTTTGCGCACTTCTTCCAAAGTCAGCCCACTTTCGTCAAATTGCCCGTCCAAAAGCCGTTTCATGGCCAGCTCTTCAACCACGTTTTCAATGCGGGAAGGGGTGGGTTCCTTGAGTGCCCGGCTCGCGCTTTCCACGGCATCGGCAAGCATTAACACCCCCGCTTCCTTGGATTGCGGCTTCGGACCGGGATAACGAAATGAGCTTTCATCGACCTCGGCGCTGTCAGGGTCCTGATTTCGCTTTTCATGGGCTTGGCGATAAAAGTATTCCACGAGCGTCGTGCCGTGATGTTGCTGGATGAAGTCGATAATCGACTCGGGAAGCTTGTTCTGACGCGCGAGGTCGGCACCGTCTTTCACATGAGCGATGATCACCAGCGTGCTCATGGCGGGGACCAAGGAATCGTGGCGGTTCTGGCCGGGGGTTTGGTTCTCGACGAAGTACCCAGGCTTGAGCATTTTGCCGATATCGTGAAAATACGCCCCCACGCGAACCAGCAAACCCCGCGCACCGATTGATTCCGCGGCGGCTTCGGCAAGCGAGGCCACGGTGATCGAATGATTGTAAGTGCCGGGCGCCCGGCGAATAAGTTCTTGCAGCAATGGATGGGCGGGATCGCCGAGCTCAATCAAGCTGAGATCGGTCTGGACGTTGAACACCCGCTCGACTGCGGGGAGGAGCACCAACATCAGCGTGCCGGCGAAGACCGAGTAGAGCGCGAGCGCGAAACCACCCTTCCATAATTCGAACGCAGGCTGGCCGTGCAGCGTTCCGACGCCCACGGTGGTGAAAAGGGCGACCACCGCGGCAACGCCACCCACCGAGAGCAGTTTGCCCCGAGTACGCACTTGCCGCAGGACGAGGATGGCTCCCGTCACCGTGGCCATGAGCACCAAAGCTTGATGCATTTCAATGCCTATGCAAATGGCGATCATCAGGTTGACACTTGCCGCAAAAATTAGTGCCATTTCTTGCTGATAGGCAATCGCAATCGCCATGCCCAACAGCAAAAGCGGTATTACTTCCGTGCCCCACAGATACCTGCTCACCACCAGGGCGAGCAGCACGGTGGCAACAAACAGCCCCACGAGTGACACAAATCGGAGTAGGTCCTGCAAGGCATGCGGCTCGCGGGCATAAATATAGAATCCGCAAAGAATATAGAGCGCCACATACATGCCCAGCACGGCCAAAGTCCGTCGCAAACGTGTTGGAAACCCGCGTTGAGCTATTTGTTGGTCATATTCCAATTTCAAGAGTTTGAGGGTGACCGTATCAATCGGTTCTCCCGCCTTGGCGAGCGTGTTTTCCCCGGCGCGGTATGGCTTGGTGACTTCCTCGACCGCTGCCGCGGCTGCTTCTTGGGCTTTGAGCGTGGCGCTCAAATTCAATTTCAACGTCGGTACCAAACCTTCGTGCAGCCAAGCAAAAACTTGCTGGGCCAGTTCGATGGATTCGAGCTTCTCGTTGAGCGATTGCTGCAGTTTGGCGCTCGCGTTTTTAATCAGGATTTCCGGCACGTCACGACCTGCCTCGGCTGAAAATCCATCGCCCTCGCGGGTACGAACGAAAATCTTTTCCAGATTGCCGTTGTGTTCCTTCGGCAATTCGTTCAGCAGGCCCCACTGCTCGAGTGGTGCCATCGCCTCGGCAATCTTGGTCATTAATGTTTCGATGGCCCCTTCGGTGGCGAGCGCTTCCTTCATGCGTTTGAATTGTTCGGCTCGTTCTTCCTCGGTGGGGTCTGGGGTTCCGTCGGCCAGGTCGGGCTGAAATTTTAGCCACAGATTCGGATCGACTTCTTCCCAAGTTTCGGCGGTGATCAGCTTGCCGATATCCAGGCGCAATTCTGCCCGCAATTGTTCGAGCGGGGCAGGGTCTTGATCGTAGACCGCCACCGTGAGGCGTTTCGCGAGCGTGCGAGCCTCGTCCGTGGCCGCTTGGTCGGGTTGCTCGAAATCGACGCTGGCCACGATGTCGCGGTCGGGAACTTCGTTAAGTCGAAAGGAAAACGGTGGGTCCCAGCCACGTGAAACGATTAAGAGCAACACCGCGGCGAGCGTGCAAATCGCAATACGCAGGAGCACCGTCCCGCGCTGCAATTGCCCCCAGAGATTGCCCCACAGGCCGGGCGGCAATTCAACCATGGCAACACGCTGCTGCCGAGTACGTTTTTGGGGGACGTTAGCCATAACAAAACTACTCGCTACTCAGCCGTCGGGAGGAAAATCCCGCGCGAGCAAGCGGCACTGATCGCTCAGCGCTTCTTTTTTGAGCCCTCCTCGTAGGCACGAACAATATCCTGCACCAGCCGATGGCGGACAATATCTTCAGTCGAGAGATGCACCTTGGCAAAGCCTTCAATGTCTCGCAACCGCGAGAGGGCGTCAATCAGGCCGCTTTTGGTGTGCGGCGGGAGGTCGATTTGCGTGGTGTCGCCGGAAACGACAATCTGCGAACCCTCGCCCATGCGGGTCAGAAACATTTTCATCTGGGCGACAGTCGTGTTCTGGGCCTCGTCCATGATGATGAACGCATTGTTGAGCGTGCGGCCCCGCATGTACGCCAGCGGGACAACCTCGATCACGTCCTCGTCCATGTACCGCTGCACCTGATCGCGGTCGATCATGTCGCCCAAGGCGTCCAGCAAGGGACGCAAATAGGGATTGATCTTCGCCTGCAAATCACCCGGCAAGAAGCCGAGGCTTTCTCCCGCTTCGACGGCAGGGCGCACGAGCACGAGCTTTCGCACGCGATGCGCTCGCAATGCTTCGACGGCGGTCGCCACGGCGAGGTAAGTTTTGCCCGTTCCCGCGGGGCCAGTACAGAACACGAGCGCATGCTCGCGGATGGTTTGCAGATAATCGGCTTGGCCGCGGGTCCGCGGATGGATCAAGCGGCCTCCGCGGACGCTAATCGGTTCGGCACGCGGCATCTTCTCGCCGGTCGTGACGCGGCGGATCACCTGTCGCACTTCATCAGAATCAAGCGGCACGGCGCGGGCCAACAACGTGCGAAGCTCTTCCAACACGGTCGTGGCTTGGATGACGGCATTTTCCTCGCCCTGAATCGTGATGTTGCCGTCACGCGTAGAGATATTCGCGGGAATCGCTTCGCGAATCTGCTTGAGGTGTTGATCCTTCGTCCCCAGGATGAGCACCAAACTCTCTGGATCACCAACCGAGATGCTTGCTTCTATCATGCAGTGGAGGCGGCACGCGAGGGGCCGCTTTGATTCTTGGCTTTGCCGGGGCCCATCCAAGCGGGCCACAACGGCAAAGTCACTCCCTTAAATATACCCAATCCCGCCCCTTTAGGGGCCACTCCGGCAACTCCGTCGCGTCGAAATGGCCTTCCGAGAACTATTTGTAAGGGATATTTCGATGGAATCGACAACGAAGGACGCCGACTATGGGCAGACAGCCGATGGGAGGAGGCGTCTAATCGACTTAACAAAAGAGGCAAAAGTCAATTTTGTAAGCGGCTAAAGGCCTACGATGCCGCTGATCCATAAGAAATACGCCACCGGCGCGGCCAATAGTAGCGAATCCAACAGGTCAAGCACCCCACCGAAACCGGGGAGCCAGGTGCTGGAATCTTTCATGCCCGCATCACGTTTGAGCAGCGATTCGGCGAGGTCGCCGATCATGCCCGCGACGCTGACGACGACGCCGTAAACGACAGCGCCGCCCAGCCAGGGGAGCCAATCGCGTTCGGTTGATAATCCAGCCATGCGTGCGAGCGGTCCCAGCGTGAAGATCGCCATGACGACTCCGAGCGTCAGTCCCCCCGCCGCGCCTTCCCACGTCTTGCCGGGGCTAATCACGGGGGCCATTTTGTGACGCCCCCATTTTTTCCCAGCAAAGTAAGCACCGATGTCGGTGAATTTCACAACGGCGATCATAGAAAACAAAGCGAGCATCCCACCATGCGCGACGTCACCCCCTACCGGCAGCAAGCGGAGTTGCACGAAGAAACCCAACAATCCGCCAATATAGACAATGGCAAATGAGCCGAGGGCCAGATTGTTGATTGTTTTTCCCGGCGCGACATATCGGTACATTTCAAACAAGATATTAATGGCCAACCCGATAGCCATCCCACAAGCAACGCCCGTAAGCGGATCAAAGTTCCACTTGAGAGGTTGCATCGTCGGCATGCAGGCGGCCCAAAATGTGGCCAACGCCCCCACACGAATTGCGCCGGGATGCGGATCATGCCCAGCCGCGCGAAACATGGCGATCAGTTCTTCCACCGAGAGGAGGCACAAAACAAGTCCCAAAAAGAGGAGATAATAACCCGGGTTTCGCGCATGGACGTCGAGCCAACACAGACCCAAGAGAAGGGCCACCAAACCGGTACCAATAATTAAACGCCAACGTAGCACTTATGACTCGATATCTACATTCGGTTAGTGAAGGGTGCTGCCGTTTTGATTGGCGGCACGGGCTGAATCTATCTCCAGCCGAGTCACAAGTAGTAAATCGACTACGCTCATAGACTCCCCTTCGCCGTGGATGACAACAGTAAGTCCACTGGGAGAGTGCGAGAGGAACTCTCTGTGAGGAACGGATATCTTCGCACCATCCGCCAAATGCACGATGAAGGGAGTGAAGGGTTGAGCTTGGTGCCAATGGCGCAGTTGTTCGACGGTCATGGGATCACTCCAAGGACTACTCGAATTTTAGCTTCGCGGGTGGCCCATGACAAACAA
>JBGTEU010000477.1:0-2836 GCA_041747595.1 Bythopirellula sp. | reverse complement strand
CGCGAAGCGCTTTGTCCCGGACTACCAACGCCCCCCCCATGAGATCGCTGTGGCCGCCGAGATATTTCGTGGCCGAGTGCATCACAATGTCCGCACCGAGCTCCAAGGGCCGCGTGAGCACGGGCGTGGCGAAGGTGCTGTCGACACCCAGCAATGCACCATGTTTGTGGGCAATCTCGGCGCAAAGGGTGATGTCGGTGATCGTCATCCGCGGATTGCCGGGAGTTTCAACCCAAACAAGCTTTGTCGCGGGAGTCATCGCGGCATCAACCTTCTTGGGGTCGGTCGTATCGACAAGTGACACGTTAATCCCGGCGCGGTTGGCCACCTTGTGAAAGAGTCGATAGCTGCCACCGTAAATGTCGCTCCCGGCAACGATGTGATCGCCGGATTTCAACATCGCGGTCACGCAATGCGTGGCAGCCATGCCACTGGCGAAGGCGAGCGCACCGTAGCCCCCTTCGAGCGAAGCGAGCGTGGTCTCCAGCGCCTTACGCGTCGGGTTGCCGCTGCGAGAGTAATCGAACTCGCCCCACTCGCCGGCCCCCGGTTGCACGAACGTGGATGCAAGGTGAATCGGCGCGACGACGGCTCCTGTTATGGGGCACTTTTCGTTACCGACATGAATGGCACGCGTGCGGAATTCCATGGCAGACTTGTTGTAGAGTGATCAGTTGAGACAATATTGTCATTCCGAAAGGAGTTCCACGACTTGAGGAATCTGGGTTACTCCTTGAAATGCTTTCCCACGCGTGTGAGAGAGTAACCCAGATCCCTCGGTCGGCGAGCCTCCCTCGGGATGACAATTAGCTTTGCGTCTTCGCAAGAATCTCTTACCTCAGCGCCTGCTCGAGATCCGCAATCAGATCCTCGGTATTCTCGATTCCGCAGGATAGCCGGATCATGTTGTCGGCAATGCCGAATTCGCAACGTTCCTCGGGCGTACACTGGTAATAACTCATCACCAGCGGCTGCTCGATCAACGATTCGACGCCGCCCAGGCTGGGGGCGATGCGTGGAATCTTCACCGCGTCGACAACATTGGCCGTCTCACGCCAGTCGGCGTCCTTCACATAAAAAGTGATCAGGCCCCCGAAGCCGCGCATCGTTTCCCTCGCGATTTCGTAATACGGATGCGACGGCAAACCGGGATACAAGACTCGCTCGATTCGCGGATGACTTTCCAAAAACTCGGCGATGCGTTGGCCGTTTTGATTGTGCCGCTGCATGCGGAGTTCAAAAGTCTTGAGCCCCCGTGAAAGCAAATAAACATTTTGTGGGCCGTTAACCGCGCCCATGATGCCGCGGAGTTTGCGCACCGGCTCTAATTTGTCTTTCGCACCGCAAATGACGCCGGCGAGCAAATCGTTGTGGCCCCCCAGATATTTGGTGGCCGAGTGGAGCACGTAATCGATCCCCGCCGCAATGGGCCGCAGGTTGTAAGGGGTGGCCAGGGTGGCATCGATTAACGTTTCCACGCCATACTCGCGGCCAATCAAAGCAAATCGCTCGAGATCGATGCAGCTCATGTGCGGGTTGGTCGGCGATTCGCTGATCAAGAGCTTGGTATGCGGTGTGATCGCGGCTTCCATGGCTTCGTAGTCGCCCGTGCGAACTTGCCGCGTCACCACCCCGAACCGCGAGAGATGCTTGATGCAGAATTCACGACTGCGGTGGTAACACTCGTCAAAGAAGATCACTTCGTCGCATGCGTTGAGCTTGCTCATCAACAAGCCGACAAACGCCGCCATGCCGCTGGAATAAAGCACTGCGTCCTCGGCACCTTCGAGGGCGGCCAACTTCCGCTCGACGACTCGTTCGCCCGGATTGCCGTAGCGGCCGTATTCCTCACGCGTTTGGTTTTGCTCGATGTAGTTGATCACCGATTGTGTGTCGGTGAATGTGTAGGTCGAAGCGCAAAAAATAGGGTCGGTGATCGAATCGCCCGGTTTTTGACGTGCCTCCCCCCCGTGGACCGAAAGTGTCGAGAAATCATCGGTGAAGCCTGGACAGGAATCGCCTGGCTTGTCGTCCCGCGAAGAAGATCCTGCGTTCGTCGGTGGGTTTGACATTTCAACTTGACTCATGATTTTTTGAGGGGCTCGAGGTGGAGTGAATTTTGATGCTGGCTCGCCACGGCGAACCAAATCCATGAGGAATAAAACATGAAGCAACAAAAAAAGCCGCAATTACGCTCGGTAAATGCGGCTTGTGAGCAAGCACCTTCAAATTGTTGCTGCCCAGCACTTACATCCCCGAAAGGATATTCCATGTGCAGGCAGACTTGAGTCACTGGCTCTTTAGCAGTTTCGGTTGCAAGCGGCCACAAATCCCGAGTTGCCTCAAGTTTACGTTTGATTCAAGGCGATTGCAAGCGCGCCAGCCAGCCGCAGCAGCAAATTTGGGGAAATAGGCAAGCAGGAATCTAGCATTTTGGGAAGATTTGCAATCTCTCGCTGGCTGGCAAACAACCTTGACCGTTGGACACGCGGCTGCGACTATTCCACCCCCCGCAGTTCTTTACCCACACGCTCATGGTGACTCCATGGTTAATCAGCTCCCGCAGAATTTCTCGCGCATCGTGATTGTTGCTTCGTTGTTTGCCACCGGTTGCGCGTCACCCTACTACGCCGACCGCGGCACGGGCTTGGGTGCCCTTGCCGGCGCGGGTGCTGGAGCGATCATCGGTGATGCCACCGGCGGCAACGCGGCCACGGGTGCACTCATCGGTGCCGGGCTGGGGGCTGTGACGGGCAACGTCGTGGGGTCGGGCATGGACGAAATGCAAGCCCGCAACCGCGCGGAGATCTCCGCGGCAATGGGCCGCCAAGTGCAG
>JBGTEU010000476.1:0-3615 GCA_041747595.1 Bythopirellula sp. | reverse complement strand
ATAGGTCTTCGCCGTACAGTCCGGATTGCGAATCACAAGACCCGATTGAACCAGACCCGCGATGGCAAAGCTCATGGCCATGCGGTGATCGTTGTAAGTATCGATCGCCGCATGGCCAATTTTTTGTGGGGTGATCTCCAGGCCTTCCGCGTGCTCAACGACCTGGGCCCCCAGCTTGCGAAGCTCGGTGGCCACCGCGGCGATGCGATCGGTTTCCTTGTGTCGAATGTGGCCCACGTTGCGAATCCGCGTCGTCCCTTTGGCGAAGAGTGCCACCACGGCCAACGTTTGCACGGTGTCACTGATGGCATTCATATCGACGTCGATGCCGCGCAAAGTTTTGCCCACGACCGTGATCGAGTCGTCGCCATAGCGAACTTCGCAACCCATCTGCGCGAGACACTCGACGAATGCCACGTCTCCCTGCAAACTTTCGCGGTTCAATCCGGTGACCGTGACCTCCCCTCCCGTGACCGCCGCCGCGGCCCAGAAATAACTCGCGGCGGATGCATCGGGCTCGATTTCATAATCACAGGGTTCGTAGTGGCCCACGTTGGGAATTTTTATCTCGGAGTAATCGTTGCTCGCTTGCGACTCGACTCCGAATGTTTCCATCACGCGTAGCGTCATCGCCACGTAGGGAATCGAGACAAGTGTCCCCGCGACGTGCAAGGTGACGGGTTTCGCCGCGCAGGGTGCGGCCATTAGCAGCCCGCTCAAAAATTGGCTCGAAATGTCGCCTCGCACCGTGGCCGTCCCTCCCGATAAACCGACGGCTTTCACGGTCACCGGCGGGCAATTGTTGGCTCCTTCGCACACAACTTCCGCGCCAAGTTGATTGAGCGCGTCCGCCAGATCGCCAATCGGCCGTTCCCGCATCCGGGCGATCCCATCGAGGCGATATTCTCCATGGCCCAGTGTCACCAGGGCCGTAAGGAATCGAATCGTCGTGCCGCTGTTGCCGACAAAAATCTCCGCTCGCTCGGCTGGCAACTTGCCACCGCAACCCGTGACCCGCAATGTCGCACCGGCGTCGCTCACTTCAACGGCGATTCCCAGCGACCGCAATCCCGCAATCATCACGCGAGTATCTTCGCTATCGAGCGCCCCACGCAGCACCGATTGGCCGTCGGCCAAGGCCGCGCAAACGAGCGCTCGATTGGTGATGCTCTTGGAACCGGGGGGACGAATCTCGCCCCGCACGGGCCCCGTGGCCGGCTGAATTTCGATGGCTTCGGACATGCGTCACAAGGTGGGAAAATGGAATGCGTCACGCGGTTGGTCGATGACCTCGCTCCGTGTATGCTTAAGGACTAGAATATCGCGACGAAGTCTCTTCTGCCACCCGCGCGAAGTTTCGTAGCCGGCATCCCTCTCTCACCGTGCAATTCGCTTGACATGAAAAAAGTTTCCTCGGGCGGCGGCTGGCCGGCAATCTGGTACACACTTCGCAAAGGCCGCGAGGCGGGCGGCATTTGGAAACTTTGGAAAGCGATGCGCTCGAAAAACGCCTGCAAGACCTGCGCGCTCGGCATGGGGGGCCAACGCGGGGGCATGGTCAACGAGCAGGGATACTTTCCCGAGGTCTGCAAGAAATCCTTGCAGGCGATGGTCGCCGATATGCAGGGGGCGATCAGCAACGATTTCTGGCAGCAGTACACCCCGGACGATCTCAAGCAGTTCTCGCCACGCGAACTAGAAAGCTGCGGAAGACTCACGCAACCGGTGCTTTACACGCCCGAATTGCGGCGCTACCAACCGATCTCGTGGGAGAATGCGTTCGAGCGCATCGGCAGCAAGCTCCGCGAACTCGCCGCGGACCAGACCTTTTGGTATTTCAGCGGCCGCAGCAGCAACGAAGCCGGTTTTCTGTTGCAAATGTTCGCCCGACTGTATGGCACGAACAACGTGAATAACTGCAGCTTTTACTGCCATCAGGCGAGCGGAGTGGGACTCACCAGCAGCACCGGCAGCGGCACCGCGACCATTGGGCTCGAAGATCTCGATGCGGCCGATTTGGTATTCGTCATCGGCGGCAATCCCGCGAGCAACCATCCCCGGCTCATGCGGACGCTCATGGAGGTCCGCCGCCGCGGGGGCGAGGTGATCGTCATCAACCCGCTTGTCGAAACCGGACTCGTCAATTTCCGCGTTCCCAGCGACATTCGCTCGTTGTTTTTCGGCACCAAGATCGCCAGCCTCTACATCCAACCCCACATCGGCGGCGACTTAGCGCTCCTCACCGGCATCGCCAAACGAATCGCCGAACTTAACGCCCACGACGTTTCCTTTCTCGAAAACCACACCAACAACTGGCCGCAACTCGCTTGCGGCTTAGCGGAAAAAAGCTGGCAAGAAATCACCAACAAGTCTGGTGTCTCCTACGAGCAAATCGACGAGATCGCCCACCGCTACGCCAAATCGAAGAACACGGTCTTCAGTTGGACGATGGGGATCACCCATCACGCGCATGGCGTGCAGAACGTGCAGGGAATCGCGAATCTTGCCCTCATGCGGGGGATGGTCGGGCGGCCCGGGGCAGGGCTGCTCCCTATCCGCGGGCATTCCAACGTACAGGGAATTGGCTCGGTCGGGGTCACGCCGAAACTCAAAGAGGCTCTTTTCGACCGCCTGCAATCCCATTTCGCCGTGACGCTTCCCACGACCGCGGGCCTCGATACGATGGGTTGCATCGAAGCCGCCGCCACGGGTCAACTCAAGTTTGGTTTGTGCCTCGGTGGAAATCTCTACGGCTCGAATCCCGACGCCACCTTCGCGCAAGCCGCGCTCGAAAATCTCGATATGCTCGTGTATCTGAGCACGACGCTCAACACGGGCCATGCGTATGGATTGGCTCGCGAAACAATCATTCTCCCCGTGCTCGCCCGCGACGAAGAACCGCAAGCCACCACGCAAGAATCGATGTTCAATCTCGTGCGAATGAGCGATGGCGGGCCACGCCGCCACCCGGGTCCCAAAAGCGAAGTCGAAGTCATCGCCACAATCGCCCATCAAGTCGCCTCCGGCGAGACCCCAACTATAAGAGCAGTAGCGGTCGGTGGCTCAAATGGCTCCCCAGGCCTCAGCGCCATCGACTGGCGTTCCATGCGCAACACGGGCCGCATTCGTGACGCGATCGCGGCGATTGTCCCCGGCTTCGAAAAGATCAAAGAGATCGACCGCACGAAAGAAGAATTTCATATCGGCGGTCGCATCATCCATGAAAGAGGTTTCCCCACGCCCGATGGCCGTGCCAACTTGCACAACCATGAACTGCCCGACCTCAAGGGAACAGCGCCCAACGAATTGCGTTTGATGACCATTCGGAGCGAAGGGCAGTTCAATACCGTCGTCTACGAAGATTATGATTTGTATCGCGGAGTGGAAGATCGCCGCGTCATACTGATCCATCCCGACGATATTGCTCGGCTAGGCTTCGAAGAATCAACCTTTGTCACTGTCCAAGGTCCCGCCGGTTCGATGGCCGGGGTTCGGGTGCATCCGTTCCCACAGATCAAACCCGGCAACGCGGCGATGTATTATCCCGAATGCAACGTGATCGTCAGTCGCCACCTCGACCCCGCGAGCAAGACCCCCGCTTTCAAGTGCGTGATC
>JBGTEU010000475.1:0-1664 GCA_041747595.1 Bythopirellula sp. | reverse complement strand
TTTTCAGGGATTTCCTCGTCGTAAACCCGCAGTGCTCTGACACGGGGATCATTTGTGACCAATAGTTTTTCGGGCCATGATCTTGCTTTACCCCGAATCAGCCAAGTCGAGGCCCGCTTTGGCACTTCCACCTTCACGATCCACCGGAATGGCATTATGCAAGCTATGGCCACCGCATGTCCCCTGTTTGAGCAAGTTCGGGGCGTCTTAACCAAGAGTCCTTATTTGTCGGCCAAGCACTTCCGGATTGAAGCCGCCGACGGCCTTGTGCGACTCGAAGGGACCGTTGGTTCGTTCTACCAGAAGCAGATGGCTCAAGAGCTTTTGCGTCGCGTGGACGGCGTCGAGCGGATCGAAAACCAACTCCAAGTCAACTGGCGGTAGGGATGGCTATCAGCTGTCGGCTATCAGCTTTCAGCAATTGCACTCAACTCTTCACCCGGCCATCCGTCCCAGCGACCACTGCATCTGGTTAGTCTGCCGTTAAGTGTTGCTGGTTCATCTCACAGTTCTCTGATAGTCCAAACGTGATCGGTCAATCCGTACTATAACGATCTCAATCTTCTCAGCCTGCACAAATTTTTACAGGAGATCGCAGAGGACGCGGAGAATTTCCTAGTCCCGGTCGGACATACTCCCGGACGAATTTCCCTCTCCGCGGCCTCTGCTTCCTCCTGTAAATGGATTTGGTTGCGGCAACAGACCTGCCGAGTGGCTCGCCTTATTGGCGCGCGATTCCCTCCTGCTGAACAGGTTGGACTGTTTGCCTTGTTTGCCTTGTTTGGCCGCGCATTTTTTTGCCAAGCTGTTTTCAACCAGACTCAAGACGGTCAACTTGGTCAAGACGGTCAACTTGGCATGCGCGTTTTACGAATCACGCTCGTGGGGTCGATTCGAATCGGCGCGCACCGGTAGCACATTTGACTCATGCCAGGAGCTGACGCAACCCGGCGCGCCTCAGGCAAGTAGCCCATTTCAACTATCAAAGAACACTGCGAGTAATATCATCGTGCGAGTACACGCGATGGTACGACGTTCATTATCGCGATTGCGAAGAGCTTCGCCACAATGATTTTTGTGCCAATTTCGGAGCGCGAAACCGCAAGCGAGATGGAGACGTCAGCTCCCGGAATTCCTTTTCACGCCGAGCCGCTGGGGGCGCGGAGGGGAAAGAAACCACGAATGATGCGAATCAGACGAATAAGTAGGAAGGCGGCCTTTCTTCAGCTGCGAGGTGGAGATCGCGGGGCGCAGCGACCACCGAGCTCTCCAACCTTGCGAGCATTTGTTAGGTAGATAAGTTAGCCGCGAGGCGGAGCGCGTCGGCGACGAGCGTGATTGGAGATGGCGTGACGCGCTCCGCGTTGCTTCGCGACACGTCGCGGCTAACAGGATAATTTACGCGGAAGCTTTGGTCAAAGTTTATGCTTACGCCGCCACCGCCGACACCAACTCGCTGAACAGCGCGTCGAGGCAGCGGGTGCTCTTGCCCCAGTCGAAGAGTTGGCCGGGGATTTCCGTTTTGGCTTCGAGCTGCGTGCCGCCCGTGGTGCGGCCGACCGTGATGATGAGATCCCCTTCGAGGGCGAACAAGTCCGAGGGGAGGGCGGCCACCAGGATGCAGCCGTCGGTGAGTTGATGAACACCGCGGAGGGTGCGGCCCG
>JBGTEU010000474.1:0-2161 GCA_041747595.1 Bythopirellula sp. | reverse complement strand
GCAGAGAGATAAAAATCGCAATTCGGAACGCAGCTCGCCGACCGCATAATCTTTCTTATACAAATCTCTGCTCCCTCTGCTACCTCCTGTAGAACCTATGAAAATCGCGGAAATCTACAAATCGGTTCAAGGCGAAGGGCTCCTCACGGGAACGCCCAGTGTGTTTATCCGCGCG
The DNA here is from genome assembly GCA_041747595.1 of Bythopirellula sp. Lineage (GTDB taxonomy): Bacteria > Planctomycetota > Planctomycetia > Pirellulales > Lacipirellulaceae > Bythopirellula. The sequence goes on along the minus strand of JBGTEU010000474.1, from coordinate 1,986 downwards.
AGCGGTTGCAACCTGCGATGTTGGTTCTGCGATACACCCTTCGCTTCCTGGCAACCTGAGGGAATCGACTACGCCGTCGACGAAATCGTGGCCGAAGTCGAGGAGTGGGATTGCCGGCACGTGGTACTCACCGGTGGCGAACCGATGCTATTCGCCGAGTTGATCCCATTATGTGAATCGCTGCGGAATCAAGGCCGGCATATCACGATTGAAACAGCCGGGACGCTCTTCTTGCCGGTCGAGTGCGATCTGATGTCGATCAGCCCCAAGTTTGCCAGCAGCGGCCCTGACGCGGAAGAGCATCCCCATTGGAGTCGGCGGCACGAGCGGCAGCGTTTCCAGCCCGATGTCATCCGTGAATTATTGAACGAGTTTGATTACCAATTGAAGTTCGTCATCGACCACATTGCAGATGTGGCGGAAGTCACAGAATTCCTCGGGCACTTTCCCGACGTGCGGAGTGACCGCGTGCTCTTAATGCCGCAGGGCACGATGCAGGAGGAACTTGCTCGCCGCGGCTCCTGGCTGGAGCCACTTTGCATGGAGCGCGGCTGGACTTTTTGCCCGCGTCGGCAGATCGAGTGGTTCGGCCCCGTGCGCGGCACGTAATGCGAACTCGCTCGCCAGAATTTTCTCAGGGCACGTAGGTCGCAAAGCACCGCGGCGTTTCCCAGAGCCTCACTTCAACAATCGGAAATCCATGCGACTGCGACTCGGTGTAGATCAGTTTTGCGATATTCTCGGCCGTTGGGTTCTCGGCGAGCAAATACAGCGGCTCGCCCATTTTTTCCAAGATCGGCACCACCGGGTCCTCACGGCACAAAATCATGCGGTGGTCGAGATTCTCGTCAATCCACGTGCTCACGGTCTTCTTAATATCGCTAAAGTCGAGCACCATGCCGCGTGAATCGAGCTTTTCTCCTTCAATGGTGATCACCGCCCGACCATTATGCCCATGGAGGTAGCGGCATTTGCCGTCGTAATTCAACAGGCGGTGGCCGTAACAGAAATCAATTTCGCGGGTGACACGGAACATGGCTTGGCCTCTGTGGGTGCGTCAGCACGACGTCACCACGAGCTACATTCATTTGCAATTGGCATCGTAGTCGTTGTAAACGTCCAACTCAGGATCATCCCAGCCAGCCGTAGCCAGTGCTTGACTTTGCGCGTCATAAGTTTCGCTGATTTCAAATTCTTCCGTCGAGAGCAATGCTTTGACGCGGTCGAACTGCTCCGCTGGAACTAAGACATAGCGAGCACGTGAATCAGCGTCAACCAATTCGAGCGGTTCGCCAGGATGTTCGGCCAGAGCATCACGCAATTCTTGGGAAAGTGAAACGGTCATGTACCAAGTATATCTTAAGATCAAGGAAAAAACTATCGGAAACCACCGGGACGCATGTGTCTTTCGATCTTGCCATACCGCCACAAGTGACCCATATTGGGCCAATGTCATTAACAACTTGGCGCAAAAAAGCATGACCAATTTCGCTCAACGCCGCGGCAAGATTCGCAGCATGCTCCGCAAAGAAGGAACCGAGGCGCTGCTGGTCACCAATTTTACGAACGTCACCTACCTCACGGGGTTTACGGGCGACGACAGCTATCTCTTGCTTACCGCAAAGCACGACATCGTACTCAGCGACGAGCGCTACACCACCCAGCTCGAAGAAGAATGCCCCGACTTGAAATTTGAGATTCGGGGCCCCGGCAAACAGATGCTTCCCACGGCGGCCGCGGTGCTTGCCAAGGCGAAGATCAAGAAGCTCTCGGTCGAGGCTGCTTCCATGACGCTGGGCCTCCACGCGGGCCTCGTCAAAGCGGCCCCTGATTGCGAGTTGATTCCCAGCCAGGGCTGGGTCGAACAACTCCGCCTGTTCAAGGACCGCGATGAGATTGCCTGCACCCGCACGGCCTGCGACCAGGCCCGCCGAGCGTTTGACGTGGTCCGAGCCTGGCTCAAGCCGGAAATGACCGAATTCGAGG
>JBGTEU010000473.1:0-2422 GCA_041747595.1 Bythopirellula sp. | reverse complement strand
GTATTCGGCGGTCGTCAGCCCCACCGTCGTGACCGTGTACACCTTCGGCCTGACCCCGCTAGGCATCCAGCGTACAGGCACGCTGGGAACGGCATGTACTCACGATACGATCGATTCGCTCCAAGAGTATACGCGTGGGTTTAACCGGATTTCGCCGACCTACAACATCGCCAACGACGTAACTTGGACAAAGGGCAAACACACAGTTACGGCTGGCATTAACTTTCGCTTCGTGCAGAACGATCGAACGAACTACGCCAATGCCTTTCCGCGCTACTCCTTTTCGCGCGGCAACCTTGCAGGTCTTGGCGCCGACATCGTGACCGGAACCCAGGACTACCTTATAGCCCAAACAGGCGATGTCGGCCTTCGACTCTCCGACACTGCTTCGTTATCGCGAGCCTTCGGCAATATCTTCGGCTTGATCACGACCGGTCAGATGAACTACAACTACACGCGGGAGGGTACGGCGCTGCCGATAGGAGAAGCTCCCTCCCGGAGCTTTGCATCGAAAGAATACGAATTCTACGTGGCCGACAGTTTCCGCGTCGCGCCTTCACTCACGCTCACTTACGGACTGCGCTACGGCCGGTATGGAGTTCCTTATGAACGCAATGGCCTTCAGGTAGCGCCGACATTTCCGCTGGAAGCTTTCTACGCGGAGCGGCTAGGAGGAATGCAGGAAGAAATGACCGACGGGGCGATCAGCGACATTTTTCCTTCGTGGTTGACAAAGGGCGGACTCCTGTCACTATTTATTGATGAACAAGATACATCTCTCTCCGCCGTGCATGCTAGGTCGCGAACGCGAACTGCTACTAGCTGCGTTTGACTCGAACTGGATTGCGCCTCTCGGACCACAGGTGGATGCCTTTGAGCACGAGTTTGCGGCACGAGTTGGAGCAGCTCACGCAGCCGCGCTTTCCAGCGGTACCGCTGCGCTCCATCTGGCTCTGCAGATTGTGGGCGTCAAAGCCGGGGACCAAGTGGTCACCTCTTCGTTCACGTTTGCCGCCACAGCCAACGCGATTACCTACGTGGGTGCCCAGCCGGTTTTCGTCGACAGCGATTGGTCCAGTTGGAACATGGACCCCAATTTACTTCGCGAGGAACTGGTGGAGTGCCGAAGGTCCGGCAAATTGCCTGCGGCCGTTTTGGCGGTGGACATCTTTGGGCAGTGCTGTAACTATTCGGCAATTTGCGAAATCTGCAGGGAATTTGAGATCCCGTTGATTGAGGATGCAGCCGAGGCTCTGGGTGCCACCTTCCAGGGAAAGCCAGCCGGTTCATTCGGCCAGATGGGATGCTTTTCCTTTAACGGCAACAAGATCATTACGACCAGCGGTGGCGGCATGTTGGTCAGCAACGACGAGGAATCGGTCGTCAAAGCCCGTTTTCTGTCCACTCAGGCACGCGATCCGGCTCCCCACTATGAACACTCGACGGTAGGCTACAATTATCGGATGAGCAACCTCTTGGCAGCTGTCGGACGCGGGCAGCTCGAGGTTCTGGATGAACATGTCCGCCGCCGACGATGGATATTTGATCAGTACAATCAACTGATTGGCGATTCCCCCGGAATCGAGTTCATGCCCGAAATCCCCGGCGGTGTCTCATCCCGTTGGTTGACTGTCATTCTGGTCGATCCGGATCGGTTTGGCTGCGATCGCGAGTCGATCCGTCGGGAACTGGCGTCGAACAACATCGAGGCCCGTCCGGCTTGGAAGCCGATGCATCAGCAGCCTGCCTTCCAAAACCACAGGATTCGAGGTGGACAGGTTTGCGAACGGATTTTTGAGCGGGGGCTTTGTTTACCAAGTGGCAGCGCTCTGGAAAGCGATCAACTTGAACGGATTGGGCGGATTATTGCGGGAATGAGCGGATAGGATGAATGCCAGAATATTAAAGTCTCAAGTATCTGTTGCTTTCTTTGAGTTTCTGAAGAAAATGAGGCTAGTGGCTGTTGGTTCGAAATACCAACCCGAAGCGTCAGTTTTGAAGTTGCGCATTTCGGTCGAAAATCGTACTCCTGCTCAGTCAAACGGTGCTCGTACTCGTACTCGTACTCGTGCTCGATCAGGCAGTCTCGATTACGATTACGAGCACCGCCAAGGGCTGAGCACGAGCACGAGCACGAAAAACGAGATCATGGGGACATCTCGGACAGTAGAATGTGAATAGCGAAACTTCAAAACTCGCGCTTCGGGTTAGTCAACAAAAGCTTTGTACCCTATGCCATGCAACCGTGGCTAACACCATGAGGCTGATTCTGTAATCTAAAACCTACAAAGCACTTACTGCTAGACACCTCGCCCACAAACTTCTCTCCATCAGCAAGCATTCGGGACTAAATTAGAAATGAGCCAAGTTATCCAGGATACTCCAGTGCAGAATCGCTGGGCCGGACTGTTCAAATCGCCCA